>JAJDZE010000116.1 GCA_022824805.1 Acidimicrobiia bacterium
CGTCACCCAGTTCTTCCCGCTGGCCGAGATGTACGCCCAGATGCGGACGCTGCGGATCGCTGACGGCCCCGACGAGGTCCACAAGATGACCATCGCCCGCCGCGAACTCCGCCGCCACGACCCCGACTTCCGGATGTCGTAAGACATCCTGAACATCAGACACAGCAGTATGTCGTAAGGCATCCTCGCTACCGAAGGACTCTCGTGCCACGAGCTGACTACTACGAAGGGCTGACGTTGGCGGATGCCCTGCGAGCATTCGCCGATCACCACAGTGCTCCGCGCACCAGGCACATCACTGCCGACGAGACAGCACTGATCTACCGGGCGGCAGGCCGGCTGGAACAGGTCTTGTCCGATTCTTCAAGCCATGAATTGCCTGACGACGGCATCGCGCCCGTGGTGTACATGCCTCAGCGCGCAGTCGGCGGATAGCGATCACATTGTTGCCGGTGCGCCCAGCGACTTCAGACCCGGTCACCCACGAAGGCTTGTGCCGATGAGCCGTGCTGTCATTCGGACTCGTCTGCGTCTGGGGCCGTTGAACTACCGCGACGACGCCCATCGTGACCTTCCACACGTTCTGAGCTTTTCGGGTGGGCTTCCCCCGGAATCTGGGAGGCATGCTCTTAGATGAAAGGGAGCTATGCCAGAGACACGAAGAAGGTTCGATCCGGAGTTCCGCGCTGGCGCGGTGAGGATCGTGACAGAGACGGGCAAGCCGGTCGCGGTGGTCGCTCGGGATCTTGGGATTCATGCGGGCACTTTGGGCAACTGGGTCAAGGCGCAGCGCGGTGCCGGCGAGGGGACACTGGACGCGGACGAGCGTGCCGAGCTGGTCCGTCTTCGGCGCCGCTGCGCTGAGCCGGGGGATGGAGCGCGATGTCCTCAAACGATCCGTGGTCGGGTGGGTGAACGAGGCGACATAGTGACCCTGGCGCGGTTTGTGGCTTCCCAGAGGACCGATCACGGCATCCCCCACGCGGTGGCGTGCCGGGCGCTGGGGGTGGGCGAGTCGTGGTTCTACCGGTGGCGGCACGGCCCGCCGTCGGGCATCGAGGCGCGCCGCGCCGAGCTCGACGCTGCGGTGAAGCGCTGCTTCGACGGCTCAGATGGGACCTACGGGTCCCCCAGGGTGCGGGTGCAGCTGCGCCGAGCCGGGCGGGCTGTGTCGAAGAAGTCCGTGGAGGCCTCGATGGCCCGCCAAGGCTTGGTCGCGCGGTCAAGGAAGCGCCGTCGCTCCCGCAGAGACGACGGCGACGCCGCTCCCGAGGACCTGATCGGACGCGACTTCACAGCCGATGCGGCCGACCGGCGCTGGGTGGGGGACTTCAAAGAGATCCCCACCGGGCAGGGCAAAGTGCACCTCGCCGCGGTCATGGACCTGTACAGCCGGCGCATCGTGGGGTTCGCGACCTCGAACCGCCATCCCACAGCCGAGCTCGCCCAGGCCGCCGTCGACATGGCAGTGGCCACCAGAGGCGGCGACGTCGCCGGGGTGATCTTCCACAGCGACAAGGGCACCCAGTACACCGCCGGCGACTTCGCCCGAGCCTGCGAGAAGCTCGGCATCACCCGATCCACCGGACGGGTCGGCTGCGCGCTCGACAACGCCCCAGCCGAGTCGTTCTTCTCCACCCTCACCCACGAACTCATCCACAAGCGACACTGGGCCACCCGACGCCAAGCCAGACGCGACATCGCCAGACCGATCACCGACTGGCACAACACCCGACGGCTACACAGCACCCTCGACATGACCAGCCCCATCGACTACGAACAAGCCAACAACCACTGACCAACCCTCCACGATTTGGGGGGAAGCCCAGGTCTGTGCTCGGCGCCCGGATGCGGGAACTGCACGAAGCAGCGATTGTCAGCCATCTCGGCTTGCGACAGAGAAATCACCAGACCCGGTCGCTGCAACGCCAACAGCCCGTGCCGCGGCGGTACGCCCCCTCGATCACCTCACTGAGTTCCGACTCCTTCATCACACCCCCGCTCCCGACGCGTCATGCGAGCCAAGCGAGAGTAACAGGCACCCACTGGGACTCATCTGGCAGACCTGCTGGAGTGCGCCGTCACCTCCCGCCGCAAGAACCGCAGCAACCTGTTCCGCAAGACCAGAAGCCGGAAAGCCATCTTGAACCCCCTGACAGTCCACTGCGCCGACCGGATCACCGAGGTCGCCTTGGTACGCACGCGCGTGGCACGCCTCGAAGGCAGTTCTGACACGACCGACCCGGGACCGCTACAGCTCGCTTGAACCGGCTCGACTAGCTGTTGAGTTGGTGGGCCAGCGTTTCCAGCGTGCGTCTCACGTCGACCAGCGTCGTTGATGGATCGCTGCCTGGGTCGACCGGGGCGTGCAGGCGCAACCGGCCTCCTCCGGGCACCTGCTCGGGGTCGAATCGCCAGCGGTCAGATGGCGGGTCGAGCAGTTCGATGGCGGCCCGGACCGCGTCGGGCTTGGCCTTGAGATCGATCTCGTCGACGACGCCCAGCCCGCTCGGCGTCCTGGCCCGGCCATAGCGATCGAAGCAGGCGATGTCGGCAGCCGGGTAGCGCCGCGACGTCGGCCTGAAGTCGGTGCCGATCGTGTAGGCCACCAGGAAGGAGCAGACGCTCCCCCATTCTGCGTCCAAGCCGTCGGCCCCGCCGACTGCGGCTTCACCGCCCGTAGCCGACTGGCAGCAATGACTACGGGCGCCTGGTTGACCTCCGAACCCGAGCGGCCTATATTGGACATGCCCCCGGTGCTATTCCGGTGGGAAGACGTAAGTCCCGGAGTGCCGGTTCGAGGTCTTGCCGCACGGCAAGTCGACTAGGACGGGAGCCGGGACTTTCGCATGTCTGGTCAGATGTTCGACACCTCGATGATCCCCGCTTCGGCCAGTCGGTCATAGACCTCGCTGCCGCCGCCCAACAGGAATTCAGAGGCGATGCCACAAGCAGCATCGGCCGCCCACAGCAACGGCTCGGACTTGGACCGCCACTCGTAGCTGAACGGAACAACGCCGTCGGCGAACGTGCGCAGCAGCGTCCTGCGGTCGCGTTGGTTGGTTGCAGCGTCGCCCGACTCGACGATCAAGTGCGAGACGCCATCGCGCGCCAATCGGCGAGCATGCGCAGTGAGCAGGTCCCGCCGCGCCTCAACCTGACCACGCCGCCCAACTGAGCGCCACAGCACCGATGCCACTGCTTCCGCCTCCTCCAGCACTGCTGCCATCCGTCCGATCGCCTCACGACCCTCGCGGCGGTAGTGAAAAAGCGAGGTCCGTGCGCCGACGACGTTCCGTACGCGTTCGCGGACTTCAGGCCAGTCGAAGATCACGACAGCAGCGACGATGTAGTAGATGCCTCCGCCGACTTCTGGTGATGACTCGTCGACGACCGCAATCACGTCACCGCGGATCGACTCGACATCGTTGAGCCGGTCGACACAGAAAATTGTATGACTATTTCGATATCTTTCGTTCATTTCCCGTCCAAGGCTACGACCCCTCTGCCGCAACCCCGACACCCGGCTCGAGGCCGAACGCAGCGTTCGAGCCGGCGCCACTAGCGGCGAGGGCCAAGCAACCTGAGGCCCCAGCGCCAAATCTGGCATCACCTTCGACTGACCGGTGCCACCGTGGCATAGCTGACCCCGGGGCGTCGACGTGTCCGGTTGGTGTGGTTAGGCCTTGAGTTGGTGGGCCAGCGCGTCGAGCGTTTGCCGAACCTCGGTCAGCGTCGCCGATGGGTCGCCGCCAGGATCTACCGGAGCGTGCAGGCGCAATCGGCTGCCCCCGGGCACCTGTTCGAGGTCGAAGCGCCAGCGGTCGGGTGTCGAGTCGAGCGATTCGATGGCGGTCCGAACGGCGTCAGGCTTGGCCTTGAGATCGATCTCATCGACGACGGCCGGTCCGCTGGGTGTCTTGGTCCGACCATAGCGATCGAAGTAGGCGATGTCGGCGGCTGCGTAGCGCCGCGACGTGGGCATGAAATCGGTGCCGATCGTGTAGGCCGCCGGGAACAGGCAGATCTGGGTCACGTGATCTGGCAGCTCCAGCAGCTCGGCCACCGCAGATGCTTCGTTGAGGTACATCGTGGTCCAAACCGTCCCCAGGCCACGGCTTCGCAGCGCCACCATGAAGCTCCAGGCCGACTGAATCACCGAGTCGAACAGCCCGGGCCGTCCGCTGCCGTCATGGCGCCCGAGAATCGTAGGGATGACAAGGGCGGGCGTCCTGGCGATGTTCTCGCCGAGATGACGTGCGCCAGCCATCAGCCGTTCGTTCTGGTGGCCGCTACCTTCCAGCCGCTTCGCTGTCTCGATCACCCAATCGACGCCGGCCGACAGGTACAGCTCGGCCATTCGATCCTTGGTCTGCTGATCCCTGATGATCATCCACCGGCGGCTGCCGTTGTTACCGCCAGTCGGTGCCTGTTCGGCCACATTGATGCAGTCGAGGATGGTCTGATCATCGACCTCCCGATCGAAGTCGAGACGCTGACGGACGCCCCGCGTCGTCATCAGCGCGTGGTCCACGATCGCCTGGTAGCCGGGCGTGCCCGGTGCGAAGGCCGGTTCAGCGGTCATGTCACTTCGATCCCTTCGTGATGCGCCCTTCGAGAGTACGGCGATGTGCCGGAACTAGCTTGGGAAGATGCTCACGGCCGGGGACGTGGCGTCGTTCGAGGCTGATGGCTTCGTCACGGTTGATTCGCTGATCGAGCCTGAGCTGATCGAGCCGCTCAGGGAGCGGTTCGAGCGGCTGTTCTGCGGCGACTTCGAGACCGGCATCTCCCCAGATGAGGTCAACTGGCTCTCGGGCCGCGACGATCCGACGCTCACCAGGCAGATCTGCAACGGTTGGAAGGCTGACCGGCTGATCGCCTCGACGGTGCTCGACACCCGCCTGGGCGAGGCCGTGGCCACGCTGGCCGGATGGACTGGCGCCCGCATCATCCAGGACAACCTGCTGTGGAAGCCTCCCGGCGCACGTTCTGTCGGCTTCCACCGTGACAACGCCTACCTGGCCTGGTACACGCCGACCGAGATGTTCTCGTGCTGGATCGCGTTGGACGACACGGCGGCTGGTGGGGGCACCATGGAGATCGCACGGGGATCACACCGCTGGCCCACCGGCGGAGACCAGATGGGCGAGTTCCACGCGCCTGAGGACTATCGGGCGACCGTCAATGCTGCGGCGGATGCCGCGCGTGCTGAACTCGACATTGCTCCGGTGGAAGTTCCCGCCGGGGGCGGGTCGTTCCATCACGGCTGGACTTGGCACGGGTCGGGGCCGAACGAGTCCGATCGGCACCGGCGTGCGCTTGTGCTGCATTGTGCCTCCAGCGAGGCCCGGTTCGACCGGGCTGGCTTCGGCGAGGGCAATGGACCGATCTACTCCCGCTATGCCCGGCTCGCCGATGACGAGATGGACGAGAACCACTTCCCGATCCTGTGGCGGCGTGACGGCTACCGGACGCACGGGATCTAACGTCGATCAGCGGCGGCCCGAAGCCCGGGATCTAGCTGATATCAGCGGCCGCCGGGCGCGAGCGCCTAGCGTTCGATGACACTGAGGGGGAACATCGATGGCACTGACCGTGCAGTACTCACCGGCATCGCACGACTACCGGCACCTCGTGCAGGACGACCGCATCCACGGCAGCCTCTACACCGATCCTGCGGTGTTCGCCGACGAAATGCAGCGCATCTTCACCGACGGCTGGGTCTTCGTCGGCCACGAATCCGAGGTTCCCGAGGTCGGCGACTGGGTCTCGCGGCGCCTCGGCACCGAGCCGGTGCTCATGGTGCGCGACCGTGACGGTGCGATCAGCGTCGTGGCGAACCGCTGTGCGCACCGCGGCACCACGCTCTGCCCGCAGAACGACGGCCACGACCGCAGCTTCCGCTGTGCCTACCACGGCTGGACCTACGACCTCGACGGCACGCTGCTCGGCGTGCCCGGGCCCAAGGGCTTCCACAAAGACACCGCCGACCTGGGGCTCGACCGTCCCGGGCAGGTCGACGGCTACCGGGGGTTCGTCTTCGCCAACCGCAGCGGCACCGCCGGCTCGCTCAGCGATCATCTCGGCGCAGGCGGCACCGATCTCATCGATCGCACGTCGAATATGTCGCCCACCGGCAGGGTCCGTCTCTCGGCGGTCTGGATCGGCCAGCGGATCGACTCGAACTGGAAGATGTGGCCCGAGAGCGACCACGACGGCTACCACCTCAACTTCACGCACGCGTCCATGGCTCGTGCGGTGCCCGACACCTATTACGACGAGATCGTCATGACCGGCGAGGAGGCCTCAGAGTCGGCCACCCGCGCCTACGACGGCGGCCACCTCGAGCTCGACTTCCGCCGCAGCTACACCGCAGAGTTGGCGTGGCTCGGCACCACACGCGAGAAGGTCGCCGATTACTGCGAGGCCCTTGAGGGGTCCTATGGCCCCGAGAAGGCCAAGACGATCATGTGGGACGGGCCGCCGCACGCGCTGGTGTTCCCGAACCTGTTCTTGGCCGAGATGAACATCGCCCGGATCGAACCGGTCTCGCCGGGCGTGACGGTGCACCACCACACTCCCCTGCTGGTCGAGGGCACCGACGAGAGCGTCAACCGGCGGCTGGTGCTGCAGTCGGAGGCGGCGATGGGCCCTGCATCGTTCTTTCTCACCGACGATGCCGTGATCGCCGAACGCATGCACCGGGCCTTCGAAGGCGCCGCTGCGGGCGAGGACGGCTGGGTGGACCTCAGCCGGGGCCTCGAGCGCGAGCACGTAGAGGACGGCCAGCGCTGGAGCGACATCACCGACGAGACCACCAATCGCGGCTTCTGGCACCACTACCGCAACCTCATGGCAAGCGCCGCGGCAAGCAGTACCGCCGACACACGCTGACGTCGAGCCGTGGCGCCTGAGGCAACCGAATCCGAGAGCATCGCCTCCGGCACTGTGGGGTCAGGAGTCCGCGACGCCGTCGACGAACTGACGCGACGTGACATCAAGGCGTTCGTGTATCTCGAAGCCCGGCTCGCGGACGAATCCCGCTACGACGAGTGGGAAGCGCTGGTCACCGACGACATGCACTACTGGGTGCCATTCGGTCCCGGCGACTACGAACCCGGCACCCGGGTCAGCTACATCAACGACAACCGGGCCCGCCTGGGCACCCGGATCCGGCAGCTCGCCACCGGTGTTCATCACGCACAGGACCCGCCGTCGTCGATGCGCCGGGTGGTGTCGAACATCGAGATCCTGAGTGCCGAAGGCGACGAGTTCGAGGTCGGCAGCAACTTCGTGCTCTACGAGCACGCCGTTCAGGCCACGGGCCATCTGCGCCTGTGGGCGGGCCGAACGACGCACCGCCTGCGGCGCACGTCCGACGGCCTGCGCATGGCCGCCAAGAAGGTGGAGCTGGTGAACTCCACGTCGCCGCTGCCGAACCTGCCCTTCATCATCTGAGCAGGGCCATGAACGGCTAGTCGAACTTGGGCGGCCGCTTCTCCACGAAAGCCCGCTGGGCCTCTCGGGCGTCGCTGCTGTGGAAGGTCTCGCCCTCCAGGCTCAGCGACAGCGGCAGGATCTGTGCCGACATCTGCCGGATCCAGTTGTTGATCGGCACCTTGGATGCGCTGATGGCCTTCTGCGGGCCAGCGGCGAGCTGGTCTGCTTTCTCGACTGCCGTGTCGAGAATCGCGTCGTCGTCCGCCAGGAAGTTGACGAGGCCCATGTCGTAGAGCATCTGGCCGGTGACCCGCTCGCCGGTCATGAGATGCCACTTGGCCCGGTTCACGCCCATCAGCAGCGGCCAGATCACCTGGCCGCCATCGCCCGCGCCGATGCCCATGTTGACGTGCGTGTCGGCAAACACCGAGCTGTGCCCTGCCACGACGACATCGCACAGCAGGGCGATGTTGGCGCCGAGGCCCATGGCGTAGCCCTGCACGGCCGAGATGATCGGCTTGCGCAGCTCGAGCAGGTGATCGACGATCTGGCGTCCCTCTTCGAAGCTGACTGCCGGCCCTCCGGTGTCGCTGAAGTCGCCGCCGGCGCAGAACGCACGGCCTGAGCCAGCGAGCACCACGACCTTTACGTCGTCATCGGTCTGGGCGTCGCGGGTGAAGCTGGACATCTCGTGGTGCATCTGTCCGTTGACCGCGTTGAGCCGCTCTGGCCGGTTCAGCGTGACCACGGCAACGCCGTTGCCGCGCTTGTCGATGAGCATTGCGTGATAGTTCGCTTGGTCCAGCGGCATGACGAGCCTCCCCGTGTCCGTCTACGCGTGAGCGTTCAAGTTACTGCGGTCAAGCTGTGCCCGACCGTCCTCACCGTGCAGCGGCGACCTGTGCCCAATAGTCCTCACCGTGCAGCGGCGAGCTGTGCCCGACCGTCCTCACCGTGCAGCGGCGAGGACCCTGCCAACCTGGGTGTGGGCGCGGCCGACGATGCGTTCGTAGTTAGCGGGGTCGGTGGCGCCCTCGGTCACCATGATCAGCACGGTGGCGCCAGCGGGGTCATCCAGCGCCGCTGAGCCCTGCTCATCGGCGAGCAGTGCTCGCACGCCGGCCAGCGAGGCGCTGCCGGTCTCGCCGGCGACCACTTGAGAATCGGCCAAGTCCCCCATGGCAGCACCGGCTGCGTCGCTGTTCACCGAGACGCACCAGTCGACGCCGCTCGCCATCATCGGCCAGGCCAGCGGCGAGGGCACGCCGCAGTTGAGACCCACCATGATCGACCGGTGCGGGCCGGGAGTCTCGGTGATCTCACCGTTGATCGTCGACATCTGCACGCAGTTGGCGTCGTCGGGCTCCACCGATACCAGCACCGGCCGGTGCTCGCCGCTGCGGTAATGGGTGACCGCCGCAGCCATGAAGGCGCCGACGCCCACGGGGACCGCGACCAGGTCCGGCTGGTCGATGCCGTTGGCGGCGAGCGCGTCGTCGACCTCGGCGAAGATCGTCGTGTAGCCCTCGGCGACGTTGGCGGGGATCGTCTCGTACCCCGGCCACGAGGTGTCCGACACGACCAGGCAGCGATCACCGGCCATCTCGGCGCTCTGGGTGATGGCGTCGTCGTAGGTGCCGTCCACCACCGTCACCGTGGCGCTCTCGCCCTCGATAGCGGCGATGCGAGCCTCCGAGGTGCCGTCGGGCACCAAGATGTGCGCGTCGAAACCCAGCAGGCGCGCCATGAACGCGACCGCTCGCCCGTGGTTGCCGTCGGTGGCGGCCGCCAGCGTCATCGGCCGCAGGTGCGCCAGGCTGGCCGCCAGTTCGTTGATGTTCGCCCACCGCGGCGGCTCGCCGCCGATGTGCTCGCAGACGGCGCGGTACGACGCCCACGAGGCACCCAGGATCTTGAACGACGGCAGGCCCATGCGCTGCGTCTCGGCTTTCACCAGCACCCGCCCCACGCCCAGACTTTCGGCCAGCCGGGGAGCATCGATGACCAGCGTCGGCGCGTACGCAGGCAGCCGGCGGTGAAACGCCATGACCTCCGGCGGCACTGCCGGCCAGCCGCGGCCGTCGAACAGCGGGTTCCGGTTGACCAGTGCGCTCATTGCTGACTTCCCCAATCCAGTGTTTCCGTCGAGTTCGGTCTCAGTCGAGTTCATCCAACGCCGCGAACAGCCGCTGGGCCTGCTCGGCTGCCTTGGTCCGCACCTCTGCAGGGTCAACACGCGTCGCAGTTCCCCCCGCCAGCACCTGCTCGCCGTCGATCGTGACATCGAAGGGGCGCACGCCGGGCGTGTAGGCGAGATGCCACGGATCGGCGCTGGGGTACGACCAGCGCACCGTGTCGTTGCGGGCTTCGGGCATCAGCTCCCAGCCCTGAGCGAGCCACTCCCACGGCGGGTCAGGAGAGGCGGTGACGTCGTGCTCGCGCAGCCGGGCGTAGGCAACCCGAAACTCGTCGAGCATGTCAGCGCCGATGCCGTCGGTGCCGAGCGCGATGGGGTTGGTGGCGGCAAAACGGGTGGGATCGGCGTAACCGACAGCGTTGTTCATATTGGAGCGCGGGTTGTGCACGAGGGTGCCCTCGAGTCCGTGGTCGGTGGGCAGGTGCACACCATGGATGAGCAGCCAGCGTTCGTCGCTCAGGCCGGCCAACCGATCGGCGGCGTCTGCGTCGGGGGGGCCTTCCGCCACGTGAATGTGCACGCCCACGCCGTGGCGACGGGCCAGGTCGGCCGCCGCGGCCAGCGTGTCATCGGTGCAGGTGAACGACGCATGGACGCCGACGTACCCCCGGCCGCCGGCCGCGAGGTAGCGCTCGTTCTCTGCCAGACCGCGCCTGGCACCGTCGGCACCATGACGGTCGGTGACGCCGTAACAACAGCTCACCCGCACACCGACCTCGGCGCACGCCGTCGCTATCACATCCAGCGAGCCCTCGATGGCGTTGGGAGACTCGTGATGATCCACGATCGCCGTGCAACCCGATTCCAGCGCTTCCAGCGCACCGAGCTTCGCCGACCACTCCAGCATCTCGAGGTCGAGCGCCCGATCCAGCCTCCACCAGACCAACTCGAGGATTTCGGCAAAGCCCCCTGGCGTGCGTGGCGGTGCGGGCATGCCCCGAGCCAGCGCCGAGTAGAGATGGTGATGCGAGCACACCAGTCCCGGCGTCGTCGCACCCCCGTCGCTCACGGCTGCGAGCGTAACCCCGGCCTCAGTGCCCATTGAGCAACGCCCAGCGAGCCGAGGACGGCGATGCGGAACCCGGCCTCGGCGCACTGACGGCGAATGGCCGGGCGGCCGATCGGCGCCGCATCAGCAAACGATTGCGCCGTTCCGGTTCCGGGATCAGTCAGCGACAACCCGCTTCTGGGCGCATTCCGACGCGGCAATGTTCGGCGAACACGGCACTAGCGGCGGAGCGCGGGCAGCAGTTCGACGAGGCGATCGAGCTGAGCGTCGACGTCTGGCGATGCGAGGCGGATGCAGAGATGGTTGCAGCCTGCGTCGATGTAGCTCTGCAGCCAGGCCGCGACGTCGGCCGAGGATCCCGAGTGCGTGCCCATGATGCGCTGGAGCACCTCGATCTCCACCCCGTAGTAGAGCTTCGAGTGTTCGGCCACCTCGGCTGCGGCTGACTCCGGCTCGCCGATGTTGACCGTCAGGTACGCCGCGGCAGTGATCGATGCAGGGTCGCGGCCTGCGTCGGCGGCATGGCTGCGCACGGTGGCGAGCTGTTCGCTGAAGGTCTCAGCGACCGGGGCCGTGGGGAACCAGCCGTCGAAGTGCCGGCCCGCACGCTCGAGCCCGCGCGGGCCTGAGCCGCCCAGCCACAGGCGCGGCCCGCCTTCGCTGACGCAGACCGGCTGCAATCGCTGTTGGGTGGGTGTGCCTTCAGCGCGCCAGAGCTCGCTGGCGCGGTGGACCACCTCCATCATCTGGGTTCCACGCCGGTTGAAATCGGCGCCGACCAGGTCGAAATCGGCGTTGACCTCTGCTCCGGGCGGGCCAGAGCCGACACCCAGGATGAGCCTGCCGCCCGACAGCGCATCCACCGTGGCGGCCTGCTGCGCAAGCTGCGTGGCGCTGCGCATCGAGGCCAGCAGCACCGCCGTGCCGAGATCGATGCGCTCGGTGGCCGTCGCTACCCCTGCCAGTACCGACAGCGGCTCCGCTCTCGGCTTCGCCAGCAACGAGTCGCCGATCCACACGGCGTCGAAGCCGAGCTCTTCCGCTCGCACGGCCCACTCGACGAGCCGGCGGGGATCGCCGTCGTGCGGCGGATACATCGCCAGCTCTCGCGAGGGCAGCAGCAGACCGAACGTGACTGATCCAGGTGAGGTCATGGCGAGAACTCTGCCATGTCGCTTGACCACGTTGAGAGAGGCGATGTTGAGAGAGAGGGGATTATGCCGCTGACTGGCCGGCTGTAGCATCAATTGACGGGCGGGGACTGCCTTCAGGATGCAAGCCCCAGTGCTGTGCGAAGGGCCGATTAGGTGCTGGAACGACGACGGGAGGATCTCTGGCAGCGGCTGCAGGGCAAGAAGCGCCACATGCCGAACTTCCTAACGGCCATCGAACTGCACGGGCTGCGAGGACTCGACGATCTCCGAGTCACATATGACTATCCGGTAAGCGTCATCGCGGGCGGCAACGCCACCGGCAAGACAACCGTCCTCTTCGCAGCAGCTTGCGCGTATGACGTGCCGGGCGCGACGAGCAGAGACTTCGTGCCTTCGACGCTGTTCCCCAGCTACAGCCCTCGCGTCGGCGACAGATCCGACGACCTTCGCGAGGTCTCGCTCGCATTCACCTACATCACGGCGGACGGTGACTACCGGATGCAGTGGCGAAAGGCAAAAAGCTGGAGCCGCAGCTATTTCGGGAGAAAATCCGCTTCACAACCTAGCAGAGACGTCTACCTAAGAACACTGAGCAACCTCAGCAACCCTTCAGAGGTGCGCGGGGTGCTGAGCATGTCCCGCGCTGCATCAGTGCCCGACGAGGCCCCGCTCACCGCATCCGCGATCCGATTTGCCGACCAGCTCCTTCCGTTCCGCTATGACGAAGTCGTTGACCTGTCCAGCGGCAAGAAGCGCCTGCTCTTCGCTTCGCAACGAGGCGGACCGAGTTACTCCGAGCTGCAGATGGCATCTGGAGAGCGGGCCGTCGTACGGCTGGCCCAGCAGATCTCGCGGCTCGACGACGCTCTCGTGCTGATCGACGAGGTGGAAGCCGGTCTGCACCCTTGGGTGCAGCAGATGCTGATGCTGCAACTGCAGCAGCTCGCGCTGCGCAACAATCTCCAGGTCATCGTGACCTCGCACAGCCCGGTGGTGCTCGAATCGGTGCCTGACAATGGCCGGATCTTCCTGCAGCGACGCGACGACGGCCGCGTCGAGGTGCTTCCCGCTTACCGCGACATCATCCAGGACTCGTTGTACGGGAGGTCTCAGGACTCGCTCAATGTGCGCTGCGAGGATGACGTGGCAGAGGGAATTCTGCTCGGCGTCATCGACCATCTCGTTCCGAGGCTGGGATTGAACCATCAGTCAATTCGCATCGGCCGCGACACAGGCGCCTCCCAGTTCCCTGAGCACGCACGAGCCCTCGGGAAATTCGGACAGTTGGACAGCTTGGTGTTCGTCCTTGACGGTGACATGGAAGGCACGGCGGAGGAACGCAAGCTGCGTGAGGCGGCACCCGGGGCTGCTGGTATCTGCTTCCTCCCGGGCGGCTGTGCCCCTGAAGAGTGGATCTGGCAGCAGCTTCGGATTGGGCTCCCCGACGAGAGCGAACTCGGCGTCAGCAACGACAGCCTGCAGACCACAATGTCACAGCTCGACTCGCTGTACGGCCCGGCCTCCGACGACGGAACCAACATTGCAAAGTCAAAGGTGGATGGCCTCGCAGAGACGCTGCAACGCAGCACGGCGGAGATCGGCAGAATCATCGCCCGTCAGCAAGCGCCGGCGTCATCCTCGTCGATTCGACCTCTCGTCGAGGAACTCATCGACGTGATTACGCGCTGGAGAGGCGTTCACTAGCCCGAGCCTGCGCAACGCCCTTCTGTCACGCCCGCTTCTGTCATGCCTACTTCGGCACGACGCGATGCTCACAGGCAGCCAGCAGAGATGCGTCCGAGATGCATGGTTAGACCCAGGCGTCGGCTCGTTCGCGGTTGGACGGGTTGCGCATCGGCAGCTCGTTGTGCCAGACGCCCTCATGCTCGCGCAGCGCAGCCGCCACTGCGCCGGCTGTGGGCACGAGCCCGATCTCGCCGACGCCCTTGATGCCGTAGGGAGCACCGGGTTGGGGCGATTCCACCAAGATCACATCGACGTCGGGCATGTCCTTGGGCCGGATGATCGCGAGGCTGCGCAGCGTGGAATTGAGCGGCCGCCCGTCGGCGTCGGCAGGAAAGCCCTCGCTGAGCGCATAACCGAGGCCCATATGCACGCTGCCCTCGATCTGGCCCTCGCACAGCACCGGGTTCACGGCTCGGCCGACGTCGTGAGCAGCGATGACTCGCTCCACATCGCCGGAGTCGGGGTCGAGAATGACGACCTGGGCGGCGTAGCCGAAGGTCGAATGGATGACCGGATTCTCCAGACCTTCCGACAGCGAGTTCGTCCAGTCCACCCGGTACTCGCCCTCGTAGTCCGTCTCGGGCCAGCAGCCGTCGGCGAGTGCAGCACGACACGCATCGGCCACTGCGCCTGCGCCCATAAGCGTGCCCCGGCTGCCGGTGGTCTGGCCGGCGCCGAGCTCGCGTGTGGAATCCACGATCACCCGCACCGCTTCGGGGTCGACGCCGAGCTCCTCCACGGCGACCTGCAGCGCGACCGTGTGCACGCCCTGGCCCATCTCGGTCCAGCAGTGACGCACCTCGACGGTGCCGTCGCCACAGAAGCGCACGATTGCCTTGGCGATCTCCTTGAAGCCGTTCCCGAGGCCGGAGTTCTTCAGCCCCAGGCCGATCCCGACCGGCTTGCCGGCTGCACGGGCCGCCTCGTAGGGCTCGCGCACAGCATCGAGGCACGCTTGGGCACCCAGACAGCCGTCGTCCATGATCTGGCCCGGTCCCCACACTCCGCCGGGCACCACCACGTTGCGCTGGCGCATCTCGAACCCGCTGATGCCCACCGCTTCGGCCAGCCGGTCCATCACGCCTTCCATGGCGAACTGTGCCTGATTGGCGCCGAATCCGCGGAACGCACCGCAGACCGGGTTGTTGGTGCGCACCGCGACCGACTCGACATCGACCGCCGGCACCAGATACGGCCCGGTGGCGTGACCCGCTGACCGTTCGAGCACCTTCATGCCCACCGACGCATAGGGGCCCGAGTCGCCGAACATGCGCGCCCGCACGGCGGTGAGCTTGCCGTCGGCGTCGCAGCCGACCTCATAGGTCATGCGGATGGGGTGCCGCTTGGGGTGCATGAGCAGTGATTCCTCACGCGACAGCGTGATCCGCACGGGGCGGCCCGTCAGCCATGCCGCCAGCGCCGTATGGGCCTGGTTCGACATGTCCTCCTTGCCGCCGAACGCTCCGCCGTTGGACACCAGCTCAGTCGTCACCACCGACGAGTCCAGCGCCAGCACCGCTGCGATGTCGTTGCGGTCGTCCCAGATGCCCTGCCCGCCCGTGTACACATGCAGCCCGGCAGCGACCCCGTTGGCCGACGTCGGCACGGCAAGGGTGGATTCGGGCTCGAGGTAGGCGTGCTCGATGCGCTGGGTCTGGAACGTCTCGGTCACGACATGCGCGGCGGCGGCCAGCGCAGCGTCGACGTCGCCGCGGGAGTAGGTGGAGCGAGACAGGATGTTGCCGTCGAGCTCCCAGACCGCATCGATGTCGCTGTCCTTCACTCGCACCGGGTCGGTCATGGGTTCGAGGACGTCGTAGGACACCTCGATCAGCTCAGCGGCACGTCGAGCGGCGGGCCGGTTGTCGGCCACCACGATGGCGAGCACGTCGCCGAGGTACGACGTGCGCCCGCCGACCGGGATCATCACCGGCCAGTCCTTGTGGATGAGGCCCACCCGCAGCACACCGGGGATGTCGGCAGCGGTGAAGACCGCCTGCACGCCCGACTCGGCCTCGGCCGCGCGCGTGTCGATCGCGAGCACGTCGGCGCGGGCATGGTCGGCGAAGCGAAGCGCACCGTGCAGCAGGCCGTCCGGATACATGTCGTCGATGTAGGGGCGGCTGCCCAGTGTCAGCTCGCGGGCCTCGTAGCGCACACCCGAGCTTCCGACGCCCTTGGGCGGCAGCGCTACCGGCACCTCTCCCGCCGCCAGCGATTCCACCGCATCGAGGATCTTGGTGTAGCCGGTGCAGCGGCACAGGTGCCCGCCCAGGTGACGGCTGGCCTCTTCACGGGTCAGCGCTGAGCCTTTGCGGTCGAGCAGGGCCTTGAGACGCACCACGATCCCCGGCGTGCAGAAGCCGCACTGCAGGGCGCCGTGCGCCGCGAACGTGTTCGCCATGGCGTCCAGCTCGGCCTCGTCGAAGCCCTCGGCCGTGGTGATCTCGGTGCCTGCCGAGCGCTCGAGGCTGGTCTGGCAGGCCACACGGGCCTTGCCGTCCACCAGCACTGTGCAGCAGCCGCACTGGCCGGACGGCGCGCACCCGTCCTTGGGCGAGATGATCCCCAGCTCATCTCGCAATGCCGCCAGCAGGTGCTCGTGATCGCCGGCCACGTTGACCGGCGTGCCGTTCAGCACGAACTCGGTGGTCATTGGAATCCTCGTCTCTGGGACCTCGTTGTCCCCTCCCCGCAGGCCATTGTCGCACCACCGCGGGCCAACTCACACCACCGGGATTGCACACCGGCTATGGCGGCGGGACGACGCCCTTTTGCTGGCCGATCAGCTGGTAAGTCTCGGGCCGGCGGTAGCGGTCGAAGTTGAACAGGGTGTTCTTGTAGTGCGAGCACCAGTCGAGGTCGCACTGGGCGGTGATCAGCTCGTCGCCGTCGGTGACCGCCTGGGCCACGATCTGGCCCGACGGGGCGATCACCGCCGAGTGAGCGAGCGATTCCACGCCCTCTTCGGTTCCGCCCTTGGCGACCCCGACCACCCAGGTGCCGTTCTGGTACGCGCCTGCCTGCATGACGAGGTGATTGTGAAAGGCCTGCAGAGGATCCTGGGTCGGGTCGGGGGCGTAGAACAGCGGCGTGTTGTAGCCGATGAAGATCATCTCGACGCCCTGCAGGCCCATCACCCGGTAGGTCTCAGGCCAACGACGGTCGTTGCACAGGGCGATGCCCATGACGCCGTCGAACGCCCGCCACACGCTGAAGCCTTCGGAGGACTCCTCGAAGTAACGGCGCTCCAAGTGCTGGAAGGGACGCTGGGGCTCGTGCTCTTCATGCCCCGGAATGTGCACCTTGCGGTACTTGGCGACGAGGCTGCCGTCTCGGTCGACCAGGATCGCCGTATTGAAGCGATGGCCGTCGGGCGTCAGCTCGGCGTAGCCCAGGTGGAAGCCGATGCCGAGCCGCTTGGCTTCGTCGAAGAGCGGCTGGGTCGCCGGCGAGGGCATCTCGGTCTCGAAGTATGCGAGCAGCTCGGGCGAGTCATCGGGGAAGTACCAGCGCGGGAAGAACGTGGTGAGTGCCAGCTCCGGGAACACCACGAGATCGCAGCCACGATCCGCCGCCTGATGCAGCAAAGCGATCAGCCGCTCCACGACCTTGGCACGGGTCTCGTATCGGGCGATTGGCCCGAGCTGAGCGGCGCCTACGTTGATCAGTCTCACGCCGGCGCCCCGCGAGCGGTCAGCTCGCCGTCGATGGCGCCGCTGGCCAGTCGCCACACGACGTCGGCCAGCAGGTTCGCGCCGGCCTCGATGTCCTCAGGTGCCGTGTATTCGGCCGGATTGTGGCTCACACCGTCGAAGCTGGGCACGAAGATCATCGCTGCCGGGCAGACACGAGCCAGCATCTGTGCGTCGTGTCCTGCGCCAGACGGCATGCGACGGTGCGTCAGGCCAGCCTCGGTCGCGCAGCGCTCGACAAGGTCGATGACCGCTGGGTGGAATTCGACCGGTTCGAAGCGGGCGGTGCGCCGCATCGATGCGTCGAGGTGTTCCTCGTCCGCGTTGCGACGCACGATCTCGTCGAGTCGGGATTCCGCGTGCACCAGCATCGGTTCGGAGGTGTTGCGCAAGTCGACGGTCATCACCGCCGAGCCGGCAATGACGTTGACCAGGTTCGGCACCAGCGAGATGGCGCCGACGGTGCCGACCTGCGAATCGCCGATGTTGTGCGCCATATCGCGCACTTCGCCGGCGATACGGCACGCAGCGAGCCCCGCGTCGCGCCGCAACGGCATCGGCGTGGTGCCGGCGTGGTTCGACTGGCCACCGAGCGTGACCTCGGTCCACGAGATTCCCTGCACGCCTTCCACCACGCCGATCTGGGTTTCGTGGAACTCCAGCACCGGGCCCTGCTCGATGTGCAACTCCATGAAGGCGTAGGGCACCGTGCCAGGAACAGGCGCGGCACCGCGATAACCGATGCGATCCAGCTCGTCGCCCACCGCGATGCCGTCGCGGTCGGTGATCTCCAGGGCTTCCTCGAGTGCCATGCCGCCCACGTAGGCGAGGCTTCCCAGCATGTCGGGAGCGAACCGGCTGCCCTCCTCGTCGGTGAAGTAGGCCACCGACAGGGGCCGAGTCGGCATCTGGCCCCTCGCCAGTACCGACTCGATGACCTCCAGCCCGGCCAGCACGCCGAGATTGCCGTCGTAGCGCCCGCCGGTGGCAACCGTGTCGATGTGGCTGCCCATCATCACCGAGTCGGCGACACGTCCCGGCGCCGTGCAGGCCACGACATTGCCCAGGCCGTCGATGGTGACATCGAGCCCCAAGTCCGCCATCCACGTGCCGACCAAGTCGCGCCCGGCGCGGTCCTCGTCGGTCAGCGCCAGCCGGCAGTTGCCTTTCGTGCCCTCGATGGCGCCGATCTGGGCCAGCTCATCCAGGCGACGCATCAAGCGCTCGCCGTCAATCCGCGGCGCTCCCCCAGCCGATCCGCTCATGTGCTCATTCTGTCATCGCTATTCGCCCGGGCCGCATCGAACTCCGTCACCTAACGTGCCGACACTTCGCCCGCCAATCGGGATGCTCACACGAACGTGGCGGCGACTTCGTCGTTGAGTTCGTTGATCATGTCGTCCCAGAGGCGGGGCAGCCCTCTCAGCGAGTCCCAGAAGGCTTGGTCGCGGCGGGCCTCGAAGTCGTCCATGGGAACGCCCTGCTGCTCGACCCAAGTGTAGTAGCCGAGATTGAAGATCCGGTCGCGGCCGCGGTCAGACAGCACTTCGATATGGGGAGCTTCGTCGCTGCGGGCGTCAGGTGCAAGGTGACGGTCGATGATGGCCCGGGCGGCGCCGGCGTCGAAGCTGCCTCCATGGCGTTCTGCAAGGTGGCGTTCCCGCTCGGAGAAGTACATCTCGAAACCGTCGGTCGCCACTGTCATGACCACGTCGTCGGGCCCGAGGCCCAGCTCGTTGGCCGCACGGGCTGCGGCGAGGGAATTGCAGATCGACGAATAGCCGAAATGCCCGAGTTCGTCGAGCACCCACGATGCAGCGCCGAGGTGCTCACGCAGGGCGTCGCGGCCTGCTTCGGTGTTGAACACCAGCCCGAGCCCGTCGGTCGCATGGTCGCTGACGCCGACGATCACATCGGTGTTCATGACGTTGTGGATAAGCGGGATGTGCTTGTCGCCGATGCCCTGGATGTTGTGCTCGCCGTAGCCGTTGTAGAGCATGGTCGGGCATTCGAGCGCCTCGACCGCCACGATCTGGGCGCCGTGGACATCCTTGAGCCGGTCGCCGGCGCCGAGCGTGCCCGCGGAGCCGCTGGCAGCCACGAATGCAGCGAGATTCAGCTCGCTGCCTCCGGCTGATTGCTGTTGCAGATACTCGAAAACCGCCAGGAGCGCGGCGCCGGTGACCTCGTAGTGCCCGATGTGGTTCGAGAACTCGCTGAACTGGTTCAGGATGAAGTTGCCGGGATCCTTTTGCAGCTCCGCGCAGGCGTCGTAGATCTCCTTGACGTTGCTCTCCGAGCCGGGGGTGCGGATTACGTCGGCAGGGTCGGCGATCCAGCGCTCCAGCCACTCGAAGCGCTCGCGGCTCATGTTCTCGGGCAGCACGGCCACCCCGCGGCACGCCATGATCCGGCTGATCGCCACGCCGCCGCGGGCGTAGTTGCCGGTGGACGGCCACACCGCTCGGTGCCGGGTGGGGTCGAACTGGCCCGAGACCACCCGTGGCGCAAGGCAGGAGTACGCGGCCAGCACCTTGTGCGCGCCGATCATGGGGAACCGGTTGCCGAACAGCACCACGACCTTCGCCGGCGTGCCGGTCAGCTCGCTCGGCAGCACCACATGCTCGGGCACGTCGGTGCGCCCGCCCGCGCCGTCGTTGAACCAGTGCACCCGGAACAGGTTCAGCGGATCGGCGAAATCGGGATCGACGTCAGCGAGCGCTGTGTCGATGTCAGGGTCGATGAGCGTCGGATCGGCCAGTTCGGCGAAGGTCGGCAGCCGGATGCCCTGCTCCCGGAATCGCTCCACAACATGTGCCCGGCCACGCGGGTCGGTGACCTCGGTGGCGAGTTGGGCCGCGTAGCCGGCGGGAAATGCCTCAGCAGCAGCGGGGGCCCGATTGGACGCAGTGTGGTTGGCCATACCGAACCGAGGCTAGGTTCCGCGAGCGGCGAAGTGATGCGCGCGGGGGCGACGCCGGCCAAGCGCACGAGAGGACGCGAACCGATGACAACAGCACGAAATGCGCTGTACCTGCAGGATGCTCACACCATCACCGAGGCGATGGGATTCACTCAGTACGCGGAGGAACGCGGTTTCGAGGCCGTCTGGCAGGCCGACTCACGGCTCGTGCGCGAGGCCAGCGTGCCCATGGCCGCCTTCGCGGCGACGACGTCGCGCATCAAGGTGGGAGCAGGCGTGATCGACATCTGGTCCCGCAACCCGGCTCGCCTGGCGTCGATGTTCTCGACGCTCGACGACCTCGCGCCGGGCCGCATCATCTGCGGGCTGGGCGCCTGGTGGGATCCGCTGGCGGCCAAGGTCGGCATCAGCCGCGCCCGGCCGCTCGGTGCAATGCGCGAGGTCACCGCGGTGGTGCGGGCGCTGCTGGCCAACGAGAACGTGACGTTCCACGGCGATCACGTCCATGTGGATGACGTCGAGCTCGACTACGTGTACCAGGAGCGGCGGCCGAAGGACGTGCCGATCTACATCGGTGCCACGGGCATGAAGATGATGGAGCTGACCGGCGAGATCGCCGACGGCGTCGTGCTCAACTACTTGGTCTCGCCCGACTACAACAGCCGGGCCATGGATGCTCTCGACCGCGGTGCCTCCGCTGCTGGGCGAAGCGTCGACGACCTGGACCGGCCCCAGCTCGTGGTGTGCTCGGTACACGAGGACCGTGCGACCGCACTCGACATGGCCCGCAACATGGTCACCCAGTACCTGGGCCAGCAGCCGCACATCATGAAGGCGTCGGGCGTGCCCGATTCGCTGCTGGAAGAGGTCGGCAAGGTGCTCACCTGGCCGGCGACCGCCGAGCAGGTCGAAGCCGCGTCACGTCTGGTGCCCGACGACATCGTGCAGATGCTCACCGCGTCGGGCACCCCTGCAGAGGCACGCGAGGCCGTCGACGGCTACCTCGCCACCGGCGCCACCTGCCCGATCCTGTACCCGCTGGGCGACGTGCACGCCATGATCGACGCATTCGCCGCCTGAACCAGGCAGGACGCGACCGCAGCGGAGGCAGCAGGACCCTCTGCTCCCGCGATCGCCAGTTTGCTGAAACCCGCAGGTCAGCGGCACATTCGCCGCGAAAATATAGCTAGGAACATCTAAACCTGCCGTCGCCGCGTCCTAGCGGGCATCGTCGGAACCATAGCGGGCTGTGTTGCTTTTGCGCTCAGTGGCAGCAGCGCAGCGTCGCGCGGCGGCTACGCCAGCCCGAACGCTTCGAGCGCCGCTGGCGTTTCGTAGCCGAGCCTGCGGAGTGCCTCGCGGCGTTCGCGCGGTTCGAGCGCCAGCAGCCTGCCCGCTGCGCCGACATCGTGCCCGTGCTGGCGTGCTGTCAGCCGTCACGCCGACTGCCGCACAAGGCGTAAACGCAACCGGCCCGCTGCTGACCCTCGCGCGCGATCGGTACGCCTACGGGCACCCCAGACAGGCACCCCGACAGCGCCAGAACCGTTGAAACCGCCGGAACTACAGGCGTACCGGCAGGCTCGAAGCCGACGAATGAGACGCCGCGCAGTGTTGCGTTTGCGCGCGTCCGCGAAACGCGCGAGTGTCGCGCCCGCTGAAAGAACCGCGTGCCCTTCACGGGCCGCGTCATCCGAACTGGTCGGGGGCCGAGCACATGGTTCCTTCCTTTCGGATGGCGCGGTTCTTTCAGCGAAGACAACACGTCTCCTGAAGGAAGGAACCACCATGTCCAAACGGATACTCGCGGCGCTATCGGCGCTGCTTGTGGCCGCGTCCACCCTCGTCGTGGTCGCGTCACCCGGTGGAGCGCACACACGAACGACGCAGCGATGCGACTACGACCCTCTTTCGGGTCTGTCGTTCAACTGCCGCACCGTCAGCGTGAGCCACACTCACTCTGACAACACGCCTTCGGGCCGCAACGGCGACAGCGACGGCCCCCGCAAAGGCGGCGTCGAGTCGGCCACCCCAGAAGAAAGAGCCGAAGCCGAGAAGAAGCGCCAAGAGGCGGAGGCTGAGCGCAAACGCAAAGAGGCAGAAGCAGAAGCCGAGCGCAAGCGGAAGGCCGCTGAGGCTGAGGCTGAGGCCGAACGGAAGCGCAAGGCCGCCGAGGCGGCTGATGCCGAACGGGAGCGCAAGGCCGCTGAGGCTGAGGCCGAGGCCGAGCGGAAGCGCAAGGAAGCCGCTGAGGCTGAGCGCAAGCGATGCGCGGTCAGCCCGCGACCCGCGGGCTGCCGGCCGCACCAGCAGAAGAACAACAACGACGATGACGACGACGATGACGAGCCGAAGAACGGCAGCAGCATGACCGTCTCACAGATCATCGAGGAGTTCGGCTCGGTGCTCACCTGCGAATGGACAGCAGATGCCAATGACAAACTCGGACTTGTCTGCGATGCCGTCGCATTCGCCATTCCGATGGCCATCAACGGTGTCGGAGGGAACACCAACGAGGCCGAGGTTCTGCGCGACGCCGGTGCGTGGGCCTACTGCTACAGGCTCCGAAGGCTCCCGAAGCGCGTGACACTCGCTTGCGCTGGCATCACCATCGTTGCGGACCCCTTGGCGGAGGCCATCAAGAGGTTCTCGAACATCGGCCCGAGCCGGGGCAACATGCAACCGCCCGACCCAGACAAGACCGACGACAGCGGCAGCGATGGACAGCCGCCGCCGACCGGGACCACAACCCCCGATGACAGCGGCGATGGCTCCGGCGGCGGCTCGAACGGCAACGATCGTGATGACCTCGATGGCGACGGCGACTTCGACAATGACGACGTGAACGAAGCGCTAAGGAGGATGGCCCGCGGCGAACTGGACCCCGACGAGTACATCAGGCTGCATCGACGCAACCAGTGCAGCAAGCCAGGGCACTGCCAATGAGCGCCGCAAACCGTCCCAGCACCACGGCCTACACTGACGCCATGAGCGACAGAGTTGAGCGAGCCACGGTGCGCCGAGCGCGACGCTCGGCTGAAAAGCCCGGCCACAAATGGCTTGGCGACTCGTTTCGGGACAAGACCGAGCATTCGCACTACTGGCTCATGGCCGTGTTTCCGATGCTTGGGACCGTAGCTTTGCTCCGCGTGGTGTTCCCGGAGCGGGTCTGGCTCGGGGTGCTCTTGGCATTATCCGCCGGGATTGTAGGCGATGCGGTATTTGGGGTGTGGCAGCGGCGACGGACCCCGGACGTCACAGACGCAATCGAAGGCGGGCAGCCGTACGACCCCCGGCGCTGAGGGGTCTTGCGCATGGCGTCGAGTTACCTGGCTGGCATAGCAGCCTAGGCTGTCATGGTTGGCCCGCTGTGGTTGATAATTTTGTTGCGCAGCGTCTGGCGAAACCGCGCGGAAAAGCAACGTTGAGGCTGCTGCTGGGGGTTCGTCGGGTTGAGTGTCTGACGGCTTGTCGGCGTGCCTAGGTGCGCTGCTGGCGGGCTTGGCTTGCTGGCCTGTTGGTCGGGGCAGCCGACGCGGATTGTTGGCTAAATCCCTTCTGGGAATCCCTTTTGGGAGCGCGTCGGCTGCCCCTCTTCGGGCGGACACTGTAGGCGGGCGCTGTGTGCGCTTACCCCTGATTGTTCATGAGGGCGCGGGTTGGGGGTGCTCGGGCTGTTTTCGGTGTTGATTCACCCTGGGCTTCCCCCCGAATTTAGGAGGGTTTGGGCTTCCCCCCAAATCGTGGAGGGTTGGTCAGTGGTTGTTGGCTTGGCGGTTGCCGCCTTAGTTGAGGCGGTGCCGCACGGTGCGTCCTGAGGAGGCCTCGACGGGGCTGGCGCCGCACAGGGCGGCGAAGGATTCTTCGCTTCGGAGCCGGTGGGGGTTGTCACCGGCTGCGATGAGCAGGATCGACGCGACGTCGGGGCCGATGCCCTTGGCGGCCCGCAGGGCGGGAGCGGCCTGGGCGGTGAGCGCGTCGAGGTGTTCTCGCAGCTCGGCGAGATCGGCGGCGAGTGCCTCATGTTGGCGGGCCAGGGTGCGCAGGGCCTCCTTGGCGGCCTGGGCGGGATCGGCGGGGTCGCCGGGCCGGAACCTCGCGCAGCGAGCCACCCGTCGGGCTGCGCTCAGCGGCCCGAGCTGGCTGCCTTGGTGGCCTGGGCGGGGTCTGTGATGTCTGCGGTCCGCAAGCGCGAGGACACGGCGACGCGTTGGTCGGTGCCGAGGTTCCGCAGCCGGGATCGAAGCTGGTCGGGGGCTGTGACGATCAGGTCGCGGATCTGGTTGGCTGGGAGTGTGCGGGCCTTGACCGTCGAGCGGCGCGCGATGCGCAGCACCCGCACGCTCTCCACCGGTCCGCCGCCCGCCCGGGGCGTTCCCGCCGCGTCGCCGTTGAGCGCCGCCCTCGTTGCGGCCTCGGCGTCAACGACATCGGACTTGCCGTGACGCCGGCGTCGCTGCCGATCAGGGCGGTTGACCTCGACCACCGTGGCACCCTCGCCGATGAGATAGCGGGCCAGGCCGGCGCCGTAGGAGCCGGTGCCCTCAACGCCGACCCGAACGACACGGCCGTGGCGGCGCAGCCACCGCAGCAGCCCCCGATAGCCGGCGGGAGTCGCCGCGAACGACGACGTCGCCAGGATCCGCCCGGTCGCGTCGATCACCGCCGCGACGTGGACCTCGCCGTGGGTGTCGACCCCTCCCGTGACCTGCCTGTCATGATCAGCCATGCTGAATCTGCCTTCCGTTCGTGAACTCAGATGGACAGCACCACCGGCCGGGACGACGGACAAGACATCGACGGGGGAACAGCCAAGCTCCTCATGAGGTCACGTTCGTCCGACCGACTGGTGCGCGTTCGATGCACCGATGGACCAGCCGACAGATCAGTCGCAAGGCACACCCAGAGCCAGACCCATGCTCGAACTGCTGACCCCAACATCATGACTGTCACACCCCCTTCATACGGTTGTACTCATGTTGCGGGACGGTTCCGAAGAGCATCGACGGGGCGGCGGCGTGGGCGCCGCGGACGGCGTGGGCGTTGGTGCGCCGGCCGAGCTCTTCAGCGCCGATCGCGCCGACTCGGGACAGGTCTGCACCGGCCCCGATTCCTCAGGCGACGCCTGCGCCGGCCGCGACCACACGGGCCGCCTTGCGCCCGGCAACGTCAGCGCGCGCCGCAGCGGCACCGATGGCCTGGCTGCCGCCGATTCGCCCGGCGGGCTCGTCACGCCCCAACCCGGCCCCGACACCGTCGCCGACCCGACCGCTGCCGATCCGTCAAGGTCGTTGTCGCTGACTCGGACGAGCGCCGCGGCGCTGGCGGGGCCCCTCACACCCGAACCCGGCCCCGACCCGACCGCTGCCGATCTGTCAAGGTCGTTGTCGCTGTCTCGGTTGAGCGCTGGGGCGCTGGCGGGGCTCGGACGCGACGAGCTGTTGGGTGTGCTGGGCGACGTGGAGCGGCTGGCGAACCGGTTGGACGGATATCGAGCCGAGGTGCTGGGTGCGCTCGATGCGCTGAACCAGTCTGGTGCGGCGCCCGATGCGAGCCCGCATCTGTCGCTGCGCGACGCGGCAGGAGTGTCCGAGCGCGACGCCCGCCGGATGCTTCGTTTAGCGGAGAAGGCCCGCGAGCACCACGCCGTGCTGGAGGCGCTGTCGGGCGGCGACATCAACGCCGCCCAGGCCGAGACGCTGTGCGACGCACGGGTGCCCGAACCGGTGCGAGCCGATTTGGTGGCAGCAGCGGCCGGCGAAGGCACCGATGCCACCCGGCTCCGGGTGCGGCGTGCCGAGGCTGAGCATTCGGTCGAGACCGCGATGGAGCGATTCGAGCGCCAGCGGGCGGCCCGCGGCGCAGGGTGGCGTCGGGATCACGAGGGGATGCTGGGACTGTGGGCCAAGTTCGACCCCGACACCGGCGCCCACATCGAAGCCGCGCTCGAAGCGCTGCGCCGCGAGTACTGGGCTGAGGACAAGCAGGTGCGCACTAGCCGGCGCACCCCCGCCCAGCGAGACGCCGACGTGCTGGCCTATGCGCTCGCCGGCCTCACCCATTGCGACGCCGACGCCGCAGCCGTCGGCCGGCTGCACGCCCGTGCCCGTGACCGCAGCGACAACCTGCCAGACGACTCGCCGCCATCCAAGCGCACCACACCCCACAAGAACGCCCCCAAGCGAGCCACCGCCGAATGCGAGCGGCCCCACAGCGACGCTCCCGAAGCCAACGACGAGGGCCCGGCGTACGAGCGGCAGCTGCCGCCGGCGCAGATCAGCGTGCTGATCGGTCTCGATGCCCTGCGCGGCCACACCGACGAGATGGGTCTGACTGACGCCGGAGTCGAACTGCCGCCCGAGGTCGTGCGCCGACTGGCCTGCGATGCCGAGATCATCCCCATGGTCCTCGACGGCCCAGGCGGGCCCGCCGATGTCGGCCGGTCACGCCGCACGGTGCCGCTGCGGCTGCGCCGCCTGCTGGTCGCACGAGACCGCCACTGCCGCTGGCCCGGCTGCGCGGAACCGCCCTCACGCTGCGACGCCCACCACATCTGGCACTGGATCGACGGCGGGCCGACCAATCTCGACAACCTGGTGCTGCTGTGCCACCGACACCACCACTACCTACATCAGCACGGCTATCGGATGGTCCCCCAGCCCGACCGCACCTGGACCACCGCCAAAAAAGCAGAACACAATCCCACCCCCGGTACCCGGCGAAGCCCACAACAACCCCGCGGTCCCTGAACCCGACGAGGCCGCACGGTGCCGTGCTCCCGGGGGTCTGATTCAACGCAGTGACGACAACGGGCGCCTTCAGGCAGACCGGAAAAAGCTCCCCGGGGACGCTACGCCGGGAGGCCGTGAGGATTCTGTCAAAATATGACAGTCCCCTCCATGGACGACGACCAGCACCGACAAGCCATAGCCGAGATCGACAGCATCTGCCGCCATGTCGTGCCCGGACACCACATCGGCTACGACACCGCCGACACCCAGATCACCCACCACCAACGCATCACCAACACCCGCTGGGCTTCCCCCGGAATCTGGGAGGCATGCTCTTAGATGAAGGGGAGCTATGCCACAGACAGGGACTGTCCGAATTTCAGCAGCCTGCTAGTGTCCTGAGTGGGTAGTTGCTCGCGTTTATGTTTGGGATGCGCCATCATGGGGTCTTCGGCGATGATCGGAGGCTGTTATGGGTGCTCGACGGGGACGTCCGGCGGTGCGGGTGGTGCTCGACGGCGAGGAACGCGAGACGCTGGAGCGGTGGGCTCGCCGCCCCAAGTCGTCGCAGGCGCTGGCGATGCGCTGCGGGGTGGTGCTGGGCGCGGCTGAGGGCCGTTCGAACAAGGAAATCGCGGCGCAGGTCGGGTGTCATCCGGCGACGGTGTCGAAGTGGCGCAAGCGGTTCGCCGAGCGCCGTCTGGACGGCCTGGCCGACGACCCGCGTCCGGGCCAGCCGCGCAAGATCACCGACGCGGTGATCGAGGACGTGCTG
>JAJDZE010000095.1 GCA_022824805.1 Acidimicrobiia bacterium
GACGTCCGGTGACACCACCGACGAGCCGCACGGCTCGGTGATCGTGACAGTCGCCAGCGGCAGCGGCTACACCGTGTCGCAGACCGACGGCTCAGCGACCGTGGCTGTCTCTGATGACGATGACCCGCCGCCCCCGCCGCCCGTTCCGGTGGTGAGCATCACTGGCGGTAACGGTGTGACCGAGGGCAGCCCCGCAACGTTCACCGTCTCGGCGAGCCCGGCACCGTCGAGCCCGCTTCGGGTTGACGTGAGCGTCGCCCAGTCGGGCAGCTTCGGCGTCACCACCGGCACGCGCACCGTCACCATCCCCACCACCGGCACCGTCACGCTGTCGGTCGCGACGTCGGGTGATAGCACCGACGAGCCGAACGGCTCCGTGACTGTGACTGTGGCCAGCGGCAGCGGCTACACCGTGTCTCAGACGAACGGCTCAGCGAGCGTGGCTGTCTCTGATGACGATGACCCGCCGCCTCCCCCGCCTCCGCCTCCGAGTGTGACGATCTCGATCGGGGACGCGTCCGGCGAGGAAGGCCTGTGGGTGACGTTCAAGGTGACGCTGTCTGAGGCGGTGGGCCATCAGGTCAAGGTGAACTGGGCCTCCGACCACGCGTACGACCTCGATCCCTATGCGATTGCGGGTGACGAGTTCTGGTACATGGACGGCACGCTGACGTTCGCTCCCGGCCAGACCGAGAAATCGGCTTCGGTGTACCTGAACGACGACAGCTCCAGCGAAGCCGACGAGCTGTTCCGAGTGCGGCTGTCCAGTCCCCAAGGAGCGGCCATCGCCGACGGTGAGGGCGTCATGACCGTCACCGACAACGACTGAGCAGCGTCGTTCGTCGCCGGGTCACGCCGAGACTGCTCGATGAGGTCGCATCTCGCCGCCGCCGCCGACGGTGAGGGCGTCATGACCGTCACCGACAACGACTGAGCAGCGTCGTTCGTCGCCGGGTCACGCCGAGGCTGCTCGATGAGGTCGCATCTCGCCGCCGCCATCGGCGCCGACAAGGCCGAGGCCGTGGCGTGCGGCACCTTGGCGCGGGCCAAAGAAGCGATGGGCTTCCTGCCCAGGTAGCCGGGTCGGGTCCTTGACGAGGGCTCGCAAGCGAAGCGGCTCGGGCGTCAACGCGCCCGTAGCCCGCGGTGCACGCCAGAAGATTCCCTGAAATTGGTGCGCGCGAGTAACGACGACACCCGCGGAGCGACCGGACGCACCCACATGCGCCAGGAAATTTCTCGAAATTGGTGCGCGCGATTGTTTGTTTTTGTTCGCATACGCGTGTATGCTCTGTTCATGTTCGGCGATGTCGTGCGAGAACTCGCTCCCGGCTACCCAGACCCGCCCGACGCCGACGCCAACGCGGCCTCGGCACCGCACGCTGGCGGGCCGGCATGGCCCAGCGAGGCGGCGGCATGGCCCGCTGCAGGGTCGGCATGGCCCAATGATGCGGCAGTGTGGGCGGGCGAGCGGTCGACGCCGCCCGGCGAGGCGGCGGCATGGCCCGATGATGCGGCGGTTCGGGCGGGCGAGCGGTCGACGCTGCCCGGCGAGGCGGCGGCATGGCCCGATGTGGCGGCGGTTGGGGCGGGCGGCGGCGCGGCGGTTTGCGGTGCCGGCCTGGGGGAGCTGAGCGGCGGTGAGCTCAAGGAGCTGTTGGTCGCGTTGGCGGCTGAGCGTGCCCGCATCGAGGGCCGGTACCTGGCGGTGGTGGGCGAGTTGGCGTCGCGCAACGGCGCGCAGTCCGCCGCGTACATCCTGCGCGACCAGACGCGCATGAACTGTGCGCAGGCCCGCTCGGAGGCCCGCCTGGCCGAGAGCCTGATCGCTGAGGGCCTCACTGACACGCTCGAGGCGATGCAGGCCGGGGAGATTCACCTGTCCCATGCCAGGGTGATCGCCCGCGAGGCGCCCAAGAAGCACCGCCGCAGCGAACACGCATTCTTGGAGCTTGCCCGCGTGTATCCCTCCGAGATGATCGCCCGACATCCGCTCGCGTATCGCAGCCAGCAGGTCGAAGCCGATCTCGCAGCCGAGGCCGCCGCCGAGAGTCTGGGCCCCATCGACGCCGAGCTGGCGTTGCAGCGCGGTGAACGTTTCGCGTCGCTGCGGGCGGGCGAGGACGGCATGTGGCATCTGCACGCCAAGTTCGACTTCCTCACCGGCCGCGAGCTCAACATTGCGCTCGAGGCCCAGTTCCGGTCGCTGCGCCGCCGCGCCGAGCACGACGCCCACAGCGCCGACGGCGCCCGCTGCGGTCCGACCGACGGACCCGGGCGCAACGGCGAGGCCGACAGCGGCGATCTGTTGCCGACGCGTCGCCAGCTGCTGGCCGACGCGCTCAGCGAGCTGGTCGCCGGCACCGCCTCAGCACGCCACGCCAAGAACAACCTCATCATCGTGGCCGACTACGACGCCACCAGTGATCGGCTCGCCAACCCCCGCCTCGACGACGGCACCCCGCTGTCAGCACAGATGCTCGCCGAACGCGCCGTTCACGCCAAGGTGCTGCCCGCGATGTTCAAAGCCGACTGGTCCCAACTCGCATTGGGACGCACACGCAACGCCAATGACGCCCAGCGCCTGGTTCTCGCGGTGCGCGACGGCGGCTGCATCGGCTGCGAGCTCACCAGCGAGCACACCCAAGCCCACCACATCACCTACTACGAGAACGACGGCCTCACCGAAGTTCCGAACCTCGCCTCGATGTGCCGGCCATGCCACCGACACCTCCACACCCACGACCGCAAAATCCACACACCACCAGACGGCCGACCCCGCCTGCGACCCCCCGAACCCCGCAACACCGACCCGCCCGACCAAGGTGCCGCCGCCGCATCCCCCAACGCCCGTGGTCGTGGGGTCTGTCAGACCTAGCGCGGAACGGACAGTCCCCAGTCCCGGGCGGTTGGGGCTATCGGGCGGCGCTGCGGCGCAGGTCCACCGGATGGGTGCTCGCCGAGCTGTGTGCTGCGGCCCGGTTGCGACCCACCTGAGGGTTGTCGGGAAGCTGATCCGCAGCGCTGTGCCGGCGTCCGCCGAGCAATGAGACAGCACCTCGCGCACGGCTGACACCCCAGCAAGTACGAAGTACGTGTTGTGGCGACTGGACCCACAATCAGGTCCCCGTCGACAGCCTGGTGGGTCGCGGGAGCTCGGGTGGTGCTGGGGAGGGGCGGGGTGTTCGCTACAGGAGGGGGTCGAGCAGGATGAGCGGCAGCATGAGCGCGAGATGCACCAGGCCGGTGAAGGCCGTGCCGACGACGGCGCAGGCCATCGTGAGCTTCTCGGCTCTGCTCGGGACCCGGCCCCAGCCGGCGTCTTGGCGGCGCCGTTGCACTGACGCGGCGAACATCACCATCAGCAGCAGTCCCAGAATGGAGATCAGCGCCCCGTAGGTGAGGTTGCGGGCGGCGTTGGTGAGGTAGTCGCCGTCGCTTGGCCCGCCGGGTTCTTGCTGGAGGGTGCTGACGAAGAAGACGATGCCCACGATCTGGGCGCCGAGCACGGTGGAGGTGACTTGGGCGAGCAGCCGCAGCCATCGTCGGGCGAAACGGACCATGCCGTAGCCGAGGCGGTAGTAGACCACCGACAGCAATGCCAGCGCCACGGCGGCGGAGATGTACAGGTAGCCGAGGTTCACGACGGCCCGGCAGCCTACGGGGCGGCGGGACTGGCCTGGGCGGATCGCGTGCCGCAGCTACGTTGGAGGTTGGGCATGGTCGAGGAGGGGATCGCCCGGCACCGGCGCAGCCGTGAGACGCTCAGGTCCGCGAGGGTGCTGGTTCGTTGGCATTGGTCGAGGCGTGATTGGGAGGTGGTCGATGCGTCGCAGGGGGGCATTCCGGCTGGTGACGTGCGCGGTGTGCACTGTCGCGCTGTGCGCGCCGTTGGCGCCGACAGCCGCCGGAGCGACCACGCCCACAGCGACCGCGCAGACGGCGACCGCGCAGACGGCGGGGCCGTGCGACAAGGACTGGGTTGAGCCCACTCCCACCGAGATCGCTGTCACGTCGGTGCCGATCACGGTGTCGTCGACGGTCGATGACTATTTCGTGCTGTACGTGAAGCATGACCGCGGGAACGACGTTGTGCTCGATGTGCCGGTGCTGGTGAAGCGCGGCGAGGCGGGCACGACCGTGCTGTCGGACAATCTGAGGCCGTTGAGCGCTGACAAGTACCGGGTGCACAAGTACCAGGTTGACGATCCCGCCGATGTCGATGGCGACTGCATAGACGACATCACCGAGGTCGACAATTTCGGTTATCGGAACCCGGTGAATCGAGCCGAGTCCGTCGAGTTGCAATACGGCGCCGTGGCTATCGCGGACCGGGAGGCATTCGAGAAGTTCTCATACAAAGGGGAAAACGTCGATAGAGACAAATACCTTAAGGACTTGGAGTACATAAAGTTCAATGTCCTCAACATTGGGACTGATCGCCCCCGGTTGTGGTTTCAGGACACAGTGGCGCAGCGACGGCACTGGAACTGGCTTGAGGTAGGCCTCCCGCATTTCTGGAGAGGGCCTGGCTGGGGACGCGGGGTGCTCATTTTTCATCCCAATGTCGTTGCTTCGGACGGTTCTCTGGGTGTTTACCGTTGGGAGTTTCAGTTTTACGACAACTACGATTTTCGCGAGATCTCGCTGGTGAACGAGGCGTTGGCTTCGGCGATGCCGTTCATCAGCGACAATCTGGCCTACTACCCGTCGATCCACTGGAGGCCCTTGAGGAAGTACGAGAGCCAGAAGTCGAAGTACGACGCGTCTCGGGTGAATGTTCTGTTGAGCGAGGACATCCGGCCGGATGTTCCGTATGTGCCGTACAACGCGGCTGAGGGCTACGGCTTGCTGACGGTGCTCGAGCCGGGTGAGCGCCCAGGGCCTCGTGACGTCGTGATCTTGGAGTCGTTGCCGAATGATCTGCCGCGGGTGGCTGGTTCGATCACGACGGTGCCGCAGACGCCGTTGTCGCATGTGAATCTGCGGGCGATTCAGAACGGGGTGCCGAACGCGTTCGTGCGTGATGCGCTCGACGACACGGCGGTGACCGATTTGGTGGGCGGTCATGTGTATTTCAAGGCGTCCGCGGAGGGGTACACGCTGCGCGCGGCGTCCAAGGCGGAGGTGGACGCGTTCCACGCCCAGTCGAGACCGGCGAACTTGCAGGTGCCGCAGCGGGATCTGTCGGTGCGGGCGATCACTGCGCTGAGCGGCATCTCGTTCGATGACTGGGATGCGTTCGGGGTGAAGGCGGCGAACATGGCCGAGCTGAGCCAGTTGTCGGGGCTGGCTTCGGGGGTGGTGCCTGACGGGTTCGGGGTGCCGTTTTGGTTCTACGACGAGTTCATGAACCAGGC
>JAJDZE010000003.1 GCA_022824805.1 Acidimicrobiia bacterium
GGCTCGGACAGCGGCGGCGGCTACGGCGGCAGCGATCCTGACGACCTCGACGGCGACGGCGACTTCGACAATGACGACGTAAACGAAGCGGCAAGGAGGATGGCACGCGGCGACCTGGACCCCGATGAGTACATCAGGCTGTATCGACGCAACCAGTGCAGCAAGCCGGGGCACTGCGAATGAGCGCCGCAAATCGCTCCGCTGCCGCGGGCTACCCTGACACCGTGAGTACCTCGCCTGCCGAGAAGCCCGCTCCCCCTAAGCTGCCCTCCGGTGTCCGCCTATTCTTGTCGCTGACGATAGGCGCTGCTGTATGGCAGTTCGTGATCTATCTGGGGGTTTCGCCGTTCATTGTCCTCGCTGTGGGTTTGTTCGGCCTTGTCGTGTCGTCTCGCCGTATCGCGAGGCAGCGGCGCAGCGCCGAGGCGCCTGCTGAGGCGCTTTCTTCGGACTGAGGTCGCCCGGCTGCTCGACGTGCGCTGCATGGCCGCAGACGGCTGCAGACTCAGATCCGGTCGACGACGACAGCGGCGGCGCCGGCACGGACACGACGCCGACGGTGTGCCCCGCCGGGGAGACCGGAACCCCGCCGACCTGCGTGAAGAAGACGACCACGCAGCAGGCGCAGTGCGCGACGAACAATCACCGTCACGCGGTGGGGGGCACCTGCCATCCCGACCATGAGCCGCCGTGCGGGGCAGGCAAATGGGATCCCGGCCACGGCCACGCGCACGCCGACCGGCCCGCGTGCACCTACATGTTTTGTGTCTGACTTCGCGCGACAGATTCTGAGTTTTTTCAAGCAGCATCGGACAGGGTTGGCGGTCTCGATGTTCCTTGCCATGTGGACGTTGGCCGCATGGCAGAAGCGGAGCTTCCCGAACGTCAAGCCGCAGCGCGGGTACCCGCGGCCTGCACCCGCCGAGCGCGAGCGGGCGGCTGCTGGGGTGTCGTCGGGCTGAAGCCTGTCGGCGCGGTGTGCGGCCGCTGAGTGCCGGAACGAGTCCTCTGGAGCGGAACCTGTGTTCGCTGTCCCGGGAGTAATAGTTCCGATAGATGGCATTCGCAGAACTATAGTACCTCGCTCGAGCGCATGCAAACGCTGCGACGCCATCCAACCATGCTCGCTGAAGTGCAAGTGGCTGCTGATGGACGAGTGGCTCCGGACGCCATCGGGGTTGCAGCGGCGCGAGTGCTCCGGCCGCTGAGGTGCGCATGTTCGTCCTCAAGCGCCTGTCTTCGTCACACGTCGGCAGATCCGGCTCGCCTCACGAGCCATCGGGTATCGCTGCTGCGATCTGCGAGCGTTGCCGCACCACGGTGCGGCGCTACCGTGCGGCCATGCGCGAGTGGAATACGACGCTGCCGAACCTCATGGAACCTTGGTTCTGGACGCAGCCGGCCGACGAGATCGACGCGGTGATCGCCCGCTATCACGCCGAGGCGCCGCTGGACTGGTTCGAAGAGCCCTACTTCTCCGAATGGGTGACGCCCAGCCCCGGCTACTGGTGCGTCACCCGCCACGACGACATCGCCACCGTGTCGCGCAACGCAGACGTGTTCAGCTCGGCGCGAGGCATCACGCTGGGCGACAACCCGCCCGAGTTCACCGAGTTCTTCAGCTCCATGATCGCCATGGACGATCCCCGTCACGCACGGCTGCGACGCATCGTCTCCAAGGGCTTCACCCCCAAGATGCTCGAACAGCTCGACGGCGGCATCCGTGACGGGGCGCGCGAGATCGTGAACTCCATCTGCGAGCAGGGCGCCTGCGAGTTCGTGTACGACGTGGCGGCTGCCCTGCCGCTGCGCATCGTGTGCGACCTCATGGGCATACCTCGTTCGGAGTACAAGTTCGTGTTCGACCGAACGAACATCATCTTGGGCATCTCCGACCCTGACTTCCAGCCGCCCGACGGCGACCTGGCCACTGCGCTGCTGAACGCCGGTGCCGAGCTCGCCGAATTGATGAAGGAAGTGGCCACTGCCAAGAAGGGCGGCGAGGGCAACGACCTCACCAGCGTCATCGTGAACGCCGAACTCGAAGACGACCGGCTGAGCGAATCCGACCTGGCCAGCTTCTTCGTGCTGCTGGTGGTGGCCGGCAACGAGACCACCCGCAACTCCACCGCCTGGGCGCTGAAGTTCCTCACCGAGAACCCCGACCAGCGAGCCATCTGGGCCGCCGACTTCGAGGGCGTAGCGCCCACCGCGGTGGAGGAGATCGTTCGGCTTGCCAGCCCGGTGGGCTATATGCGCCGCACCGTGACCCGTGACTACGAATGCGGCGGGCGGCAGATGCGAGAAGGCGACAAGGTGGCCATGTTCTACATCGCCGCGAACCGCGACCCCGCGGTGTTCGACGACCCGTTCCGCTTCGATGTGCTGCGCGACCCCAACCCGCAGTACGGCTTCGGCGGCCCCGGCCCGCACTTCTGCCTGGGCGCTCACTTGGCGCGTCGCCAGATCACCTCGATGTATCGGGAGCTGTTCGAACGGCTGCCCGACATTGTCGCCGCGGGCGAACCCGACCTGCTGCGCGCATCGTTCATCCACGGCATCAAGCGCCTCGACGCCGAATTCACGCCCACGGCCCCGGTGGCCGCCTGAACGGCTTGTTCGCCTTCGTCGCTTCAACATGCATTGCCGCGTCTGCCTCATAGGGTTCGCGCCATGACGAAGCCCCAGATTGCGCCTGCGACCGGGAAGCTGGGCGTGCTGACGCCTGGCATGGGCGCCGTGGCCACCACCTTCATCGCCGGTGTGCTCGCCGCACGGGCCGGGCTGGCGGCACCGATCGGCTCGGTGAGCCAGATGGCTCACATCCGTCTCGGCGGGAGGGCCGACGGCCGCAACCCGCTTATCCGCGACTTCGTTCCCCTGGCCGAGCTCGACGACCTGGTGTTCGGCGGCTGGGATCCGATCACGCCCAATGCGCTCGAAGGCGCCCGCACCGCGGGTGTGCTCGAGGAGCGCGACCTCGGCGTGATCTCACGCGACCTCGAGGGCATCGTCGCGATGGACGCCGTGTTCGACAGCCGCTGGGTGAGCCGGCTGGAAGGCACCCGGACGAAGCCGCCGATGGGCAAGCTCGAAGCGGCCCAAGCGCTCATGGATGACATCGAGCGTTTCCGGGCTGAGAACGAGTGCGATCGACTGGTGATGGTGTGGTGCGGCTCCACCGAGGCCTACCAGGAGCCTTCTGAGGTGCACGCCAGCGTCGAGGCGTTCGAAGCGGGGCTCGCAGCCGATGACGGCAACATCTCGCCGAGCCAGCTCTATGCCTATGCGGCGCTGATGAGCGACGTTCCCTTCGCCAACGGTGCCCCGAACCTTGCCGTCGACATCCCGGTGATGACTGAGCTGGCCGAGCGCCGCGGCGTGCCCATTGCCGGCAAAGACTTCAAGACCGGCCAGACGCTGATGAAGACGCTGGTGGCGCCGGGCCTCAAGGCCCGCATGCTGGGCCTGCGGGGCTGGTACTCCACCAACATCCTGGGCAACCGCGACGGCGAAGTCCTGGACGACCCCGAGAACTTCAAGACCAAGGAGACGTCGAAACTCGGCGTGCTCGACACGATCCTGCAGCCCGAGACCTACCCAGACCTCTACAGCGAGATCGACCACGTGGTGCGGATCAACTACTACCCACCCCGCGGCGACAACAAAGAGGGCTGGGACAACATCGACATCTTCGGCTGGCTCGGCTACCCGATGCAGATCAAGATCGACTTCCTGTGCCGCGACTCGATCCTGGCGGCGCCGATCGTGCTCGACCTGGCGTTGTTCTTGGACCTGGCCCAGCGAGCCGGGCATGGCGGCGTGCAGGAGTGGCTGTCGTTCTACCTCAAGGCGCCTCAGTCGGCCGATCCGGCAGGGCCTGAGCACGACCTGTTCATCCAGCAGACCAAGCTGAAGAACACCCTGCGCGAGTGGATGGGCGAAGAGCCCGTCACCCACTCCGAAGCCGGCTGACGCGCCGCCGACGCTCCATCGAGCTCAGGCGCGGCGCCGCCCGCCGACAATGGATCGGTGTCGCGCAGTTCGACCATTGGCTCACCGATTTCTCAGGTTGATTTCAGGGATCTTTCAGGTTCGTTCGCCATGGTCTGGGTCATCGCACACACCCCGGCGAAAGGACTGGCGATATGACCGACTCCGGCGAGACTGACGTGCCCACCGTGGCACCGAGGCGCAGCTCTGGGCGCAGCCGATTGCTCGCGCTGCTGGCTGCACTGCTGCTGGCAGCGACTGCAGTCGTTGCGTTCGGTGCCGGCAGCGCCAGCGCGCAGGCCCAGAACGACAACGGCGACTCCAACCAGCAGCAAGCCGACGACACTGCAGGCGACGCCGACCAGCCGCAAGCGGATGACGCTGGCAGCGACGGCGCAGACGACTCCGAAGGCACGTGCGACAAGGACGGCATCCGTCGGGGAGGCAAGCTCGGGCGGTTCGGCATGGCCGGCACGCTCACCGAACTGCTCGGCATCGACGCCGAGGCACTGCGAGCCAAGCTCAAGGACGGCTCGACGCTGGCAGACATCGCTGCTGAGCAAGGCGTTGCTGTGTCCGACGTGATCGACGCGCTCGTGTCTGCGGTCACCGACAGGGCGGCCGAGCACGACCGCGAGATCGACGTCGATGCGGTGACCGAGCGCATCACCGCATGGGTGAACGGCGAGAAGCCCGAGCGGGCCGAAGGTTGGTCCGGCGAGGGTCGGCGGCACGGCGGCAAGCGCTTCGGCGGCCATGGCCCCCGCAGCAATGCAGGAGCTTGGTCAACCTCGACCTAGAACCAGGCGGCGCCTGACGTCGCAGAATCACGAAGCGGGCCGGTTCCCTCTCCGCCGGCCCGCTTCGGCGCGCTTGGGCACTCGGCACGCTGCGGGTGATGGCCGAGTTGCTCGAGCCGACTGGCGCGCTGCGCGAAGCAACGCCGACCGTCTCCGCGCGGCTCTAGCGTTCCCGGCGTGCTGTTCCTCGTGCGTCACGCTTCCGCAGGCGACCGGCGTGCTTGGCGGGGCGACGACAGCGCGCGACCGCTGGACCCGTTGGGCCTCGCCCAGGCTGAGGCCATCGCAGCGGCGCTCGCCTCAGCGCCGATCCAGCGCGTGCTGTCGAGCCCCAGCGTTCGCTGCGTCCAGACGATCGAGCCGCTCGCAGCCAATCTCGGCGTGGACGTAGCGATCTCCGCCGAACTGGCCGAGGGCGCCGACGGCCGGCGAACCGAAGCGTTGGTGGAGCGCCTGTGCGGCGAGGAGGGCGACAGCGTGCTGTGCAGCCACGGCGACGTCATTCCCGAGGTGCTCTGGCGCTTGTCATACCGTGGCATTGACGTGAACCCCACACGCTGCAAGAAGGCGTCGGTATGGGAACTGCATGTCGCCGGCGGCACCGTCAGCCATGGCGTCTACCGGTCCCCTCGAAGTCTCGGGGCCCGATTGGAGGATCTGATGTGAAGGTTGCCCATCACTACGTCGAGTCGTTCGACACCGTCTCGCTGGCGCCGTACCGGATCCGCAGATCGCCGTTCGCGCACCGCTACACCACCCCCGAGACCGTCCACGCGGTGTACTGCAACCGGCTCTGCCCGATGAAGTCGAGCGTCGACGAGAACCCCATTCCCGCCTACTGGAAGCTGTGCCAAGGCGTCCTGCTGTACGACGTGCCGGAGATGCCCCTGGCAATCGAACGCCTGCCGGCTGACCGCAACGCCTCGGTGCCGCAACGAGAAATCCATGATGTCGGCGGGCGCGCCAGATCCTCACACAGCCCGGTGCTGTGAGCATTCGGGTCGTAGTCCGGTCATCGCGAATCGACGCGAGTCTCCGCAGCCAGGCATCGTGACTGCCCGGTGACTGCCCGAATCGGCAGCCGGCGCCTGGGCTGGGGTCTGGCGGCGCTCGGCATGCTGCTGGTGTCCACCGATTCGCTGTGGGTGCGTGTCTCCGGCGCCGACGCGCTGAACATCGCCTTCATCGTCAGCGTGCTGTCGCTGGTGCTGTACGGCACCTTGGCCGTCCGCCAGGCGTCGGCCTCGTGGGCCTCGCTGCGAGCCGACACCCGGCCGCTGCTGGCAATCGGCGTGCTGGGAGCGATCAGCCAGCTCACCTTCATCTCGGCCATCACCCATACCCAGGTGCCCAACGTGGTGGCGATTGTGGCGTCCGCGCCGGTGCTCGCCGCCGCATTCGCCTGGCTGGCCCTGCGAGAGCGGACGTCGCGCCGCGTCGCAGCGGGCATAGCGCTCACCGTGGTCGGCATCGGCATGGTGGTGTCGACGTCAATCGGTTCGCCCAACCTCTGGGGCGATTTCCTGGCGCTCATCGCGGTGATCTGCTTCGCTGCCAGCACGGTCATCTGGCGTCGTCACCGGGAGATGAGCCGCATCGTCGGCCTGTCCCTGTCGGCGATCCTGGTAGCGGTCCCCACAGCGTTCGTGGCCGATCCGGGAGCGCTCGACGCCCCGGCATGGGCGGCCATTCTTGCGATGGGCCTCGTGTGCAATCCCCTCGGCCGCCTGTCCTACAGCAACGCGCCCAGGTACGCGCCCGCCGGCGAAGTCGCCCTGTTCGCTCCGGTGGAGACCGTGGCGGGCATCGTGTGGGCCGCCGTGTTCCTGAGCGAGTATCCGGCTGTCATCACTGTGGCAGGGGCCGTCATTGTGATCTTCGGCATGCTGTATGCCACGGTGCTCGACCGCCGGGGCGCGGTGGCGTTCGGCAGCCACTGAGGCCTGCACGTCGCTCGGCCCGCGGCTGTGGCGGCCGGCTCTGCGTCACGGGGTCCGCTGCGATCGGGCTGCTCGGATACTGTCCGAGCCCATGGGCACCACAGCCGAACCCGGTGTCGGCGCCAGCGCCGACCACGGTACGAGCGCCGCGGCTGAGCCGGAGGACGAGGTGCCTGCGCCGCCCCCGAAGCGCAAGAGCCGCTTGTCTCGCCGCACCTACGAGCGCGAGCTCAAGCTGCTGCAACAGGAGCTGGCGCGCCTCCAGCGCTGGATACGCCACAAGGGGCTCAAGGTCGTCGTCATCTTCGAGGGCCGCGACGCTGCCGGCAAGGGCAGCACGATCAAGCGCATCATGGAGCGACTGAATCCACGCGTTGTGCGCGTGGTCGCGCTCGGTACGCCGAGCGACCGCGAGAAGACGCAATGGTGGTTCCAGCGCTACGCGGAGGAACTGCCTGCCGCAGGCGAGATGGTGCTCTTCGACCGCAGCTGGTACAACCGCGGCCTCGTCGAACCGGTCATGGGCTTCTGCACCGACGAGGAGTACGAGGAGTTCCTGCGCTCGTGCCCCGAATTCGAGCGGATGCTGGTGCGCTCGGGGATCATCCTGATCAAGTACTGGTTCTCGGTCGGCGACGAGGAGCAGGAGCGCCGATTCCAGAGCCGCATCGCCGATCCGGCCCGCCGCTGGAAGCTCTCCGCGATGGACCTCGAGGCTCGTGCCCGCTGGGTTGACTTCTCACGCGCCAAGGACACGCTGTTCGCTCACACCGACATCAAGCAGGCGCCGTGGTATGTCGTGGATGCTGACGACAAGCGGGCTGCCCGTCTCAACTGCATCGCCCACCTGCTGTCGCGGATTCCCTACGAGGCCGTTCCCTGGGAGCACGTCGAGCTGCCCGAGCGGCGGCCCTCGGGCGGGTATGTGCGCCCGCCGCTGTCAGACCAGACCTTCGTGCCCGAGCTGTACTGAGCCGCCGACCGAAGCGCTGTGCCCTGCCGACGCCGCGGGCCGGGCCCGGGCCATCAGGACTGCGCGCTGGACTCCATATTGATCTCGAGCAGGCGTGCGGCAATCGCCCGAGCCTCGTCGAAGCCGGCCACGAAGTGGTCGCCCGGCACCCGATGCAGCACATCCAGCGACTGCAAGCTGCTCCTCGGCAGGCTGTCGACCCCGATGACGATGCATTCGGTGTCGTGCTCCATGGCGGCGTCGATGAGTTGCTCCACCACGAGTGCAGCGCTGTCGTCCATGTAGCTGGTCTCGGTGAAGTCCAGGATCACCACCTCGTGCTCTTGGATGTCCTTGCTGATGGCGATCCGCAGCCGGTTCGAGGAGGCGACGGTGAAGCTGCCGCGCATCTTGACCATGCCGACCCGTGCGGAGAAGGCATCAAATTGGCTGATGTCGACGCGGTCGCTGTCGGCGAAGAACACCGCGTCGAGCATCGGCACCGACAGCACGCTGTCGAGCTCCAGCCGCTCGAAGCGACGGCTGGCGGCAAGCGCAGCGGCGGCGATGCCCGCGGCGATGGCCACCAGCAGGTCGACGAACACGGTCAGACCGAGGGTCAGCAGCATCACCAGCGCGTGTTCCGGCTGCACCCGGTACAGGTGCGTGATCAACCGCCAGTCGATGAGGCTGAGCCCGAGCCACAGCAAGATGCCGGCCAGCACGCCGTAGGGAACGCTGTCGATGAGGCCCGAGAGCACGATGATCAGCACGAGCGCTGCCACCGCGGAGACCACGCCTGAGACACGAGTCTGTGCTCCGCCCCGGATATTGGACTGAGTGGCATCGGGCGCGCCCGCGCCCGGCAGGCCGCCGAACATCGCGGCGACGGCATTGCCGAGACCCACGCCGAGGAGCTCTCGGTTCGGATCGTGCTGGTGCCCGGTCAGCGAATCGGCGGCCGAGGCGCCCAGCAGGCTGCTCAGCGAGCCGATGAGAGCGATGGTCATGGCGGCGCCGGCGGCGCCCCAGAAGCCGCCTGGGGGCATCTCCATGGCCCAGAACGACGGCGCCTCGATCACGTCGGCGATCCGCGGCGCTCCGTCGAAGATCCATGCGCCGAGGATGGTGCCGCACACCAAGGCGCCCGCTGCCGCCGGCACGTACTTGCGCCACCGCTTCGGCCATCCGGCGCAGATCACGAAGGTGGCAACCGCCACGCCGAACGCATGGAAGTCCATGTCGCGGGCGGCGTCGTCCCAATGGCGGATCGAATCGATCGGGTTGCCCAGCACGGGGTCGGCGCCGAAGAACGGCAGCACTTGCAGCAGCACCACCATCACACCGACACCGCTGACGAAGCCGGCGGTCACCGAGTGGGGTGTGTACTGGAACAGGCCGCCGATCCGCAGCAGCCCGAGCAGCACCTGGATGATCCCAGCGATGAAGATGATGGCGAGCGCTTCGGCAGCCGAGTCGGCGTACCTGACGAGGACGAATGACACGGCAAGCGCCACCGGCGCCGTTGCAGCGGAGATCTGCACTCGCGTGCCGCCCGCGACAGCAGCGAGCAGCCCGACGGCGACTGCACCCCACAGGCCGGCGATCGGGCCCAAGCCCGACACCACGCCGAACGCCAAGGCCAAGGGCAGCACGACAATCGCCGAGACGATCCCGGCTCGAAGATCGGCACGGAAGTTCCCGATGTCGTAGTTCATGTCAGACCTCACCGAGTGCGCTGCTTCCGCAGGCCACAGTAGTTCAGGTCCTAGCGGCTACCTATGAATCCGAACGCTTCGGATCAGGTCGCAAGCTCAGCCCCTGTGTCCGATGGTTCGGCCGAGCAAGCTCAGCCGAACATGCCCCCATCCACCGTGAACTCTTGGCCGGTGCAGTAGCTGCTGGCGTCGGAGGCGAGGAACAGGACCACCCGGCCCACTTCTGCTGGCTCGGCGACGCGCCCCAGGGGCACAGCTCGCAGGATGCGCCGGGTGCGGTCGCTGTCCTCGGTGAATACGTTGGTCTGCGCCAGCATCTCGGTGTCGATGTAGCCGGGGTGGACAGAGTTCACCCGCACGCCGCGACGCCCAAGTTCCTTTGCGGCCGACTTCGTCATGCCGCGCACCGCCCACTTGCTGGCGCTGTACGCGAATGACCCAGCGGTGCCCATCAGTCCCGCGACCGAGCTGATGTTGATGATCGAGCCCGATTCGGCCTGCGCCATCGCGGCGCCCACCTTCTGCATGCCCAGGAACACGCCGCGGGCATTGATCGCCAGCATGCGGTCGAAGTCGGCAGTGGAGGTCTTCATCAGACCCGCGCCTTGGAAGATGCCGGCGTTGTTCACCAGCGCGTCGATGCGCCCGTGGCGAGCGAGCACGTCGGCCACCACCGAGTCCCACGCCGCGTCATCGGCAACGTCGTGATGCAGGTAGTCGCACCCCAGCTCGCCCGCAGTGCGCTCGCCTTCGTCGTCGAGCACGTCGGTGAGCACCACCGTCGCCCCCTCATCGGCAAAGAGCTGGCCCTCGATGGCGCCCTGCCCTCGTGCACCGCCGGTGATGATCGCAACCCGTCCGTCCAGAACGCCCATCTGCTGTCTCCCCATGTCAAATGTTGTTGGCCTCACGCCCGCGCACGAGCGACGGCGAGACCCTAGACCTCGACGGACACGAGTGCCGCTGCCGTCAGTGAACCGAGCGGGATCGCTCAGTGGCGGCCGGCAGCCTGTAGCTCTCTGAGGATGCCGGTGAGCAGCTCGCCGTCGCCGGGTGTGTTGACGGGTATCGAGAATTCGATGCGGTCGATGTGGGGTCCGTATCGCTCGGCGAGCAGCCCGCCGATCTCGTCGTAGGTGCCGACGGTGGCGATGGTGTGCAGCATCTCGTCGGACACGATCGCCGAGATCTCGTCCCAGCGCTGAGCCTTCGACAGTGCTGCCGCCCGCTCCGCCTCGTTCGTCCAGCCGTGCACATCGAAGGCCGCCCTGTAGGCAGGCGTCGAGAGGTAGAAACCGACCCGCTCGCGCACCGTGCGAGCCACGCCGGCCAGCGTGGCCTCATCGGGTGCCGTGGCAACCAGCGGCTTCATGCACCAGTCCACTTCGCCGGCATGTCGCCCGGCCCGTTCGGCGCCAAGGGCGACTGCGGGCGCCATCACCTCGGTGATGTAGCGGGGCGAGCACACCGGGTGCAGCCGCACGCCGTCGGCGACCTCGCCAGCGACACCGCACATGTTCGGGTTGATCGCAGCGATGTGGACCGGGACACCGGGGTGGTCGATCGGGCCGGGGTCGAAGAGCGGCACCATGAGATTCAGGCTGTAATGCTCGCTCTCATACTCCAGCGGCGTTCGCTCCTGCCAGCAGCGCCACACCGCACGCACCGCGCCGACGTAGTCGCGCATCCACGGCCCTGGCGCCGACCACTCCATGCCGTAGCGGCGGCGGATGTGGCCGCGCACCTGGGAACCCAGCCCCAGGGTCGACCGTCCTGCTGATGCCTTCTGCAGTGTCCATGCTGACAGCGCGGTGACGGTCGGCGACCGCGGAAATGCCATCGCCACCGACGTGCCTAGCCCGAGCGTGGTGGTTGCCACCGCCGCCATGGCGAGCAGCTGGTACGGGTCGTCCTTGGTCTCCTCCACCACGAGGGCGTCGTAGCCCAGGGCCTCCACCTGCGCAGCGGCTTCGCCGATGCTCGTCACGTCGAGCGGCACATCTGGTGCGCGCAGCCCTGGGTCGAGCTTGCCCAGCGGCAGCAGCGTCTCGGTCTTCATCTCACTCAGGGAAGATACGCAGTCGAATCGGTCCGCGTCATGAGTGAGCTTCGGTCGCCGGTCGGCGATGCATATCTGCTGGGCGGCGGCCATAGGGTTCGCTGCGATGCGGACGGGCGACGCTCCGAGCGCGACGGCAGGCGCGCCGGCTGAGGTCGCTGCGACCGGCCACCGCCCCGAGCAGCGCTTCGGCCTCAGCTTCGTCCTGGTCGCGACGATGGTGCTGGGGCCGTTCCCGATCATGGCGCCGGCGGTGGTCGCAGTCGACCTGATCGGTGATCTCGGCATCACCACCGGCGCATTCAGTGTCGCGCTCACTGCCAACACGGTGGTCGCTGCGCTCTTCGCGCCGCTGTCGGGCCGCATCACCGATCAGATCGGGCCGAAGGTGTCGACGGTGCTCACGATCAGCACGGCCGGCGTGGGCCTGTTCGGCATGGCCTTCGCACCCAACGTGTGGCTGCTGATGGCGGCGGCGGCGTTCTCGGGCCTCGGTCAGGGCTGGTGCAATCCGGCTACCAACAAGCTCATCGCCGAGCGTGTGCCGGAGGGCCGTCGCGGCACAATCACTGGACTGAAGCAGTCGGGCGTCATGTTCGGCACGTTCCTGTCGGGCGCCACCCTGCCCACGCTGGCCACGCTGTTCGGTTGGCGCTGGGCGGTCGGAATCTACGGCGTGGTGTCGCTGGCGTGTGCGCTGGGCATCGCGCTGTGGTTGCGGCCCGACACGAAATCCGGCGCCGAGCCGGCGTTTGCCTACGACGCGCCATCGGGAGCAGTGTTCAGCGTGGCCCCCCTGGCGCCGCGTGTGCTGCGGATGACCGATTCGGAGCGCCGATTCATCATCACGATCACGTGGTTCTCGCTGCTCATGGGCAGCGTCGTCGGCGGCGTCGGCCGCTTCCAGATCCTCTTCGCCGAGGAGTCGCTGGGCTGGTCCAATTTCTGGGCGGGCGCGGCCAGTGCCCTAGCCGGCGTGACTGCGGTGGGATCGCGCATCTGGTGGGCCCGTCTCACCGAGCGGCGGGTGCACCCAGCAAGCGCATTGGCCATCCAGTCCGCATTCACGGTGATGGCCATGGCGCTCTTGCTCGGCGCAGCCACCGTCCACGGCAGCCTGATGTGGGCGATGTCCCTGCTCGCCGGGTTCACGATGATGTCGTGGAATGCCGTCGCGATGCTGGCCATCATCACCGGCATTCCCGTCGCGCTGGCGGGCCGGGCGTCGGGCATCGTGATGCTCGGCTTCATGTCCGGGCTCAGCATCGGAGGCTTGGCCACCGGCTATATCGCCGAGTGGACCGGCAGCTTCAACCTGGTCTGGACGGGTTTCGCAGTGCTTGCTGCCGGCGCGACCGTCCTGGCGCTGATCATGCGCCGCCCGCGCCCAGCCAGTCCCTGACGTCGTCTTCTTTTGGGTGTGGAATTGCCGCCTCCAGCGTCCTTCTGACACCGAAAATCACTCGCTCTCCAGCTCGAACCTAGGCTGGCCGCCATGGGGGACGATTTCGGCATCGAGTATCAGAGCGGCTTCGGCAACGAGCACGCCACCGAGGCCGAGGCAGGCGTCCTGCCGATCGGCCAGAACAGCCCCCAGCGCGTCACGCACGACCTGTACACCGAGCAGCTGACAGGCAGCGCTTTCACGGCGCCCAGGGCCGATGCGCTGCGCACCTGGATGTACCGGATCCGCCCCTCGGTGCGCCACGTCACCGCGCTGCGTGACATCGAGGCGGGCAACCTGTGCACCTCGCCCTGCCGTGAGGGCACGTCGCCGGTCGCCCAGCTGCGCTGGAGCCCGAGAGCGGTTCCCGCTGAGCCGCTGAGCTGGCTCGAGGGCCTGTGCACCCTCGCGGCCAACGGCGACGCCCACCTCGGCACGGGCGCCGCAACGCACCTGTACGTCGCTAATCGCTCCATGGATGACGAGGTGTTCGCCAACGCCGACGGCGAGATGCTGATCCTGCCCCAGCAGGGCGCGCTGCGACTGGTGACTGAGCTCGGCACCCTCGCCGTCGGGCCTGCGGAACTGGCCACCGTGCCGCGCGGCGTGAAGTTCCGCGTCGAGCTGATGGAGGAGACCGCCCGGGGCTACGTATGCGAGAACTACGGCGCCCCGTTCCGGCTGCCCGACCCGGGCCTGATCGGCGTGGACGCGCTCGCCATGCCCCGCGACTTCCTGTATCCGGTCGCCGGCTACGAGGCCGACGATCGACCCACCCGGCTGGTCTTCAAGCACGGCGGCCGCCTGCTCGAGACGCACCTGCCGCACTCGCCGCTCGATGTGGTGGCCTGGCATGGCAATTTCGCCCCCTACAAGTACGACCTGCGCAACTACTGCCCCTTGGGCCCGCTGCTGTTCGACCATCCGGCGCCGTCCATCTGGACACTGCTGACATCTCCATCAGACACAGCGGGCACTGCCAACGTCGACTTCGTGCTGTTCCGTGAGCGCTGGGCGGTGCAGGAGCACACCTTCCGCCCGCCCTGGTACCACTCCAACGTGATGAGCGAGCTGATGGGACTCATCGAAGGCACCTACGACGCCAAGCCCGAGGGAGGATTCGAGCCGGGCGGCGTCAGCATCCACAACGCCTTCCTGCCCCACGGCCCCGACATCGAGGCCTACGACGCCGGCACCACGGCCGAGCTCGAACCCCGGCGGATGGCCGACATGCTCGCCTTCATGTTCGAGTCTCGTTACGCATGGATCCCCACGGCGTGGGCTGCCCAGTTGCCTGAGCTGCAGAGCGACTACGCCGACGCATGGACGCCGCTGGATGACCGCAGCACCCTCCGCCGCAAGCCGCAATAGCGGCAATATTCCGGGCACCCCCGCAGGACGCAGTCAGTAGAGTCAAGACTGTCGATCCACGAGAGTGCCTTCCGCAATGACCGAATCGACTCACGGCGTGCTGACTCATCCTCCTGAGCAGAGGCGAACGTCGCTTCGCGAGCGGTTCAACGCATTGGCCGATGAGTGGATTGGTGCGACTCGTCTGAGTTCGTCTGTAACCGAGACATCCATGCATCCGGCGTATCAGCGGATCATCGGCCTCGGGCCCGACGTACTGCCGCTCATTCTCGAAGACGTAGAGGCCGGAGAGCTCCATTGGGGATGGGCGCTGCGGGCACTCACGGGGTACGACGCCGCCGAGGGCGCTGCGACGCTGCCGGAAGCGCGAGTTGCGTGGGTTCGATGGGGGCGAGAATCCGGCTTCCTCCGCTGATCGCGACATAGAAGTGCCCTCACGCCGGGACACCCTTCGATTGCCGCTCACGGAGCTTGTGTCGCGATGGCTGCCGCGGCTGCATGAGTCCGGCGAATACGAAGAACGGAGCCCGATCGACGCGTCCTACAACTGCGTCGCATTCGCTGCAGGCGACATGACGCGCTTCTGGTCGCCCAAGATGATGGATGGTTACTCGTGGCCGGCCGATGCTCCAGCCGATGAGACGATCAGCGGAGTCATGGCTGCGCTCGAATGCGCGGGGTTTGTCGAGTGCTCTGATGCGACGTTCGAAGACGACTACGAGAAGGTCGCCATCTTCGCCATCGGCGACTTTCCCACCCACGCCGCTCGGCAGGATGTTGACGTTGATGCGTGGCTCAGCAAGCTCGGCAAGGAATACGACATCGCCCACACGAACCTGGCAGATGTCGGCGGCGAGGCATATGGGGAACCGGTTGCGTACATGCGTCGCGAACGATCGGGCACCCCGACGCTGCCTTTGATGAGGCCGCTAGCGACAGTCTCGGAGGGCTGACTCCACGACGCTGGACTGGCCTCGGCGGTCATGGGCACATAGAGGAACTGAGACACTGTGACGATGGCTGCGACGCGGGTGATGCCGAACGGCTGATCGTTCGGCTACACGCGCTGCTGGCGGAAGCCGCTGGCGTAGTGCGTCTCGGGCAGGCGCCTGCGGCCGAAGAGTTTCTCGCGCAGCGTTCCCGGCTGGTACTCCCGCTGCACGAGACCTCGCTCGCGCAGCACCGGCACCACGCCCTCGATGAAGTCGACGAATGTGCCAGGGGTGGTGGCATACACCAGGTTGAAGCCGTCCACGCCCTGGTCCAGCCGGCGCTGCATGCCGTCGGCGATCTGCTCGGGCGACCCCACCAGGAACTGCCCAGCCATGTTCAGCTTGATGAGGTCGCCGAAGGTCCGGGTGCCCGGCCGCGCCGAATCCAGCAGCGACTTCACCGGGCCCCGCACGCCCTCGGTGTTCAGCGTCTCGAGCGGCTGGTCGGGGTCGATGTGGCTCAGATCGACGTTGAGGTTTCCGCTCAGGTGTGCCAGACCTGCCTCCAGCGAGAGCGTCTCGAGATAGTCGGCATGCTTGGCCTTCGCCTCGGCTTCCGTCCCGCCCACGATGGGCGACAGGCCGGCGATGATCTTCACCTCATCGGGTTGGCGTCCCGCAGCGACCACCCGTCGCCTGATGTCTGCGGCGATGCGCGTCAAGCCCCGAGAGGCCGCCACGACAAACACGCATTCGGCATGTTTGGCCGCGAAATCGCGCCCACGATCCGACGAGCCGGCCTGGTAGATCACCGGCGTGCGCTGCGGAGACGGCTCCGCGAGGTGCGGTCCGGCCACCGAGTAGTACGGGCCCTCGTGGTCGATCGGCCGCACCCGGTCAGGGTCGGCATAGACGCCGCGCTCGGTATCGGCCACCACCGCATCTTCAGACCAGCTGCCCTCCCAGAGCTTGTAGCAGACGTCCAGGTAGTCCTCGGCCCGCTCGTAGCGCGTGTCGTGCTTCGGAAGCCGCGGGTAGCCGAGGCTCTGCGCGCCGTTCAGCAGGTACGAGGTGACGACATTCCAGGCCACCCGCCCGCCGGTGAGGTGGTCGAGCGTGGTGATCTGGCGGGAGAAGGTGAACGGGTGTGCCTGCAGCACGTTGCTGGTGAAAGCGAACCCCAGGTGCTCGGTAACCGTGGCCATGGCCGGGATCAGCAGCATCGGATCATTGACGGGAACCTGCATGGCTTCCCGTATCGAAGTGTCGGCGCTGCCCCGGTAGGTGTCGTACAGCCCGATCACGTCCGCCAGGAAGATGGCGTCGAAGCATCCGGCCTCGCAGATGCGGGCCAGCTCCAGCCACGGCTCGAGCGAGGTGTACTCCCGTTGTCGGGTGTCGTCTCGCACCCACAGCCCCTGCTGAATGTGGCCCACGCAGTTCATCGTGAACGCGTTCAGGATGATGCGCCGCCCCGGCCCGAATGCGCCCCCGTCTGCCGCCACGGGCTCAGTCTCGCACCACCGGCTGCGAGCCGTCCCGGTCTGTCAGCGGGAGTTGGGGCTGGGGGCCGCGAGATAGCAGTCGACGATGTCGGCAGGGTCGCCGACGGCCCGGACGCGGCCCTCGTCCAGCCAGACCACCCGGTCGCAGAAGCGCCGGATCTCGTTCATGTTGTGGGTGACCAGCACCACCGAGCCCGACGCCGAGCGCACGTCGTCGATGCGCTCGGCCGCCAGCCGGCGGAATTCCTCGTCGCCGACAGTCAGCGCCTCGTCGATCAGCAGGATCTCGGGAATCCGGGCCGTCGCGATGGCAAAGCGCAGCCGCGCGCGCATGCCAGACGAGTACGTCCGCATCGGCCGGTCGATGTCGGCCCGCAGCCCGGCGAAGTCGATGATCTCGTCCATCCGGCGCTCCACCTCGGCACGGGTGAAACCCAGCGCCAGCCCGCCGATCAGGATGTTGCGCCGCCCCGACAGCGCCGGCCGCAGCACCGACGACACCCCGAGCAGAGACGGCCGCGACCGCCCCCGGATGCTGCCCGAGCGCAGCGGCAGCAGCCCGGTCATCGCGGCGAGCAGCGTCGATTTGCCCGCGCCGTTCGGCCCGATCAGCCCCAGCGTCTCGTGCTCGTGCAGATCCAGCGTCACGCCCTGCACGGCGGGGATCATGCGGTACTGGCGACGCATCCGGCCCCGGGCAAAGCCCTGCTTGAGGCCCATGGCCGGCTCCTCGAATACCCGGTAGCTGACGTGGGCGTCTCGCACCTCGACCGTGACAGCGGGGTCGCTCACGCGCCGAGCCTCTGCTCGGACCGGTGGAACACCCAGAATCCGATTGCGGGCATCAGCACGCTCCACATCACCAGTCCGGCCACCACCCACAGGTCCACCGGCTCGCCCAGCAGGCACCAGCGCGCACACGTGATGACGTCATGGAGCGGGTTGAGCGCGAACGCACGCCGCCACGCCGCGCTCTGCACGAACGCATCGACGCTGAAGATCACGCCTGAGCCGTAGAACAGCAACCGGAACAGGTGCGGCAGGATCTGGCGCAGGTCGGGCATGGTGGTGCCGATGCGAGCCACGAGCAGCGCAGTGCCGAAATTGAAGGCGAACTGCGCCACCAGCACCGCCGGCAGCACGAGCCAGCGCAAGGTCGGCAGCTCACCGGTCGCCAGCACCGCCAAGATCGCCAGCGCCAACGCAGGCACGAACGCAGCGGTCTGGCCGTTCACCGAGGCTGCGGGCAGCAGGATGCGCGGGAACTGGATGGAGCGGATCAGGCCCATGTTCTGGGTGATCGAGGTGGAGGCCTCCAAGGTGACCCGCTGGGTGAGATGGAACAGCACCACGCCGACGATGAGGAATCCCAAGAAGTTGTCGACCCCGCGCCGGGTGTCGATGATGACGCCGAACACCAGGAAATAGACCCCGACCAGCAGGGCCGGATTCACCAGGTGCCAGAGCTGGCCCAGCGTGGTGTCCATGTTCTGGGCCCGCAGGTCCTGCGCCGGCACCACGATGGCGAACTCGCGCCGACGCCACGCCTCGCGCAGGTACGTCCGAGCCGTCGGCCTCGATGTCAGGTCGATGAGCGGCCGGATCGGTGCCTCCTGCGAACCGGCGCCCACCCCGGCCGTGGCTGCCTCGGCGGCCTCAGCGGCCGTGTCGATCTTGCCGCCGTCGGCGGCTGTGCCCGGCTTGCCGCCGTCGTCGGCCATGCGGCTCATCCTACGAAGGCGCTTCAGTGCCTCTCGTTGCGGGGTGGGGGCCGTCGGCGGGGGCATACTCACGCGGCCGAGTGATGTCCGGCGACGGATGTCTGACAGCAACGGACTGCCCGTGTTCTCACCCCCCCCACACCGTCCCACGCCGCCGCCCGCCGACGTGCGGGGCAACGACTGGCGCTCGCTGGGAGTGGCCCCGCTCGACGTGTTCGAGCCGCTGCTGCCGGTGACGGTCGTCGTGCCCTACTACGAGGCGCCCGACGCGCTCGCGCTGACGCTGGCGGGTCTGGAGCGCCAGACCTATCCCCGGGACCTCTTCGAAGTCGTCGTGGTGGACGACGGCTCCCACCCGCCGCTCGACCTTGCTGCGCTCGACTGGCCCGCGTCCGGCGAGCCGACGGCCAGCGAGTCCAAGTCCGCGGCAGCGGGTCCGAGCCGGCTGAGCGTGCGAGTGGTCCATCAGGAAGACCTCGGATTCGGCCTCGCCCGGGCACGCAACAACGGTGCCCGCGCCGCCCAAGGCGACATGCTGATCTTCCTCGACTGCGACATGGTTCCCGAGGCCGACTGGCTGGCCGCGCACGCCCGCTGGCACCACGCCGCGAGCGACGTGCTCACGCTGGGGTTCCGCTGCCATGTCGACGTGGACGGCATCGGCGCAGCCGACGTGCGCGACCGGCCCGGCTCGCTTGCCGCGCTGTTCGAGGGACGGCCGATCCAGCGCCCTGAATGGATCGAGCGCCGGATGGACCAGACAGACGACCTCGCCTCAGACGCCGATGACGTGTTCCGGGTGGTCACCGGCGGCAACTTCGCCGTTTCGAAGGCGTTCTTCGAGACCGCCGGCTGCTTCGACGAGTCGTTCACCCAATGGGGCTCGGAGGACATCGAGTTCGGCTGGCGCGCCTACGCGCAGGGGGCAGTGCTGGTGCCCGAGCGCTCGGCGCTGTGCTGGCACCAGGGCGCCGGCGCAGTGCTCAGCGAGGACGAGACGGTCAGCCTCGCCCAGCAGCGCGACAAGCTCTCGCACCTCATTCCCGACCGGCGGCTGCGCACCTCGCCCCCCGGCCGCTCGTACACCGTCCCGCAGTTCGTGGTGACCGTGGCGCCCGGGCACGCCGACGAGTCCGACGTGCTCGACACGGTCGAGCAGGTGCTGGCCAGCAACAACCACGACCTTGTCGTGTGGGTGGACGAGCGACCGGGCGAGCCGTTCGAACGGCTCGGCCGCCTGCTGAACCCCGACCCGCGGGTGAGCGTGGGCGTCGCAGGCGGCGCAGCGCTCGCATACCCGGCGGCGGCGTTTCACGTGCAGGTGCGGGCCGGCGCCGGCATTCGCCCCCGGATGCTCGACCGTCTGCAGAACCAGCTCGGCACCGCCGCGGCCGGCGAGTCGGATCTGGCCTCAGGGCACCGTGTGGGCATCACCCGCGGCTGGGCCGTCCACCGTGCCCGCCGGTCTGACCGGACTGCGGCCGAGTTCGGCGCCGTCGTCGAGCTCGATGTCGACAGTCTGCTGGTCACCCAGGAGGCCAAGCCGCAGGGATGGCTCGCCGGCAAGCTGCACGGCCCGGCCAAGTGGCTCCTGCGGATGTGGGCCCGGATGCGCCGGCACCTGGGGACGCTCGGCGCCGGTTTGCGCCGCATTCGGCACCCGAACGATTTCGCCTCGCTTGTCGGCACCGTGCTTCGTGCGGTGGCGTGGCGCTTGGGCAACGTTCGCTGGATTGCGCGAGGCATCCGCTGGCGGGTGCGACGGCTCCGGTTCACGCTGCGTCGGGTGCGCCGGCAATGGCCGCGACGCGCACGCAAGGCGATCAGGATCTGGCTGGGGCTGCAGCCCCGCAGCCAGCGCTACGTCCAGCGTCTCGCCCGCTACCCGCTCGGCGCGAACTTCGCCGCGGCCGGCCGCACGGCATCATCCGTGCTCGCCGCTTCCACCCGGGTGGCGCCCCATGTCGGCGACGGCGGCGATCACCACATCGATGTGCTCCTGGCCGACTCGGACCGCGTGGCCGAGGCGGCGATGCGCACGAGCACCCTCGAGCGGCCCCCGGCCGTCGCGGTGCTGGCCGAGTTGCCGAGCGGGCTCAGCGTGCAGGCGTTCAACTCTGAAGCCGTCAACCCGGTCGGCTGGTCGGCAGATTGCGAACTCGAGGGCGCCCCGCTCCGCTCGCTGCTGTCGCTGGAGCGCGGATCGGTGTTCAGCTTGCAGATCGGCGGCGAACTGCTCAGCGACTTGCGCTCGCGTCATCATGTGGTGGACCGGGCCGGCGACCACCGTCATCCCGCTGAACGAGCCGGCGCACTGGCGGCGCTCGCGGCAGCCGGGGTGCTGGTGCACATCGACGCAGCCGATCCGGAGCTGGCTGCGTGCCTGGGGACCGAGCTGGCGGCGCTGATGGCGTCCGAAGAGGTGCTCGACGCCGATGCGCACCGCCGCGAGCAGCTCAGCATCGAAATGCGGCGCTGCGCGCTGCGCGACCACTCGCTGCGCAGCCGAGCCCGCCAGATCCTCTCGGCCACGGGCGTCAGCGCCCAGCCGCCCGAGGTGTCCATCCTGGCCCCGACCCGGCGGCCCGACCGTGTCGCCGATGTCATCTCGACCGCCGCCCGCCAGACCTACCCCCGCCTCGAGCTCGTGCTCGCCCTGCACGGCGAGGGCTTCGGCAGCGACGCCGAGATCGAAGCGCTGGCCGGCGACCTCGGCCGCCCGCTCCAGATCGTCCGGGTCGACGGCACGCAGAACCTGGGAAGCGTGCTGCGGGCCGCCGCAGAAGCGGCCGGCGGCTCGCTCGTCACCAAGATGGACGACGACGACTACTACGGCGCCGAGCACGTGCACGACCTCGTGCTCGCCCACGAGTACTCCGGGGCCGAGCTCATCGGCAAGTCCGCCGAGTACGTGTACCTGGAGCGGCTCAACACGACCGTGCGCGACCAGAACCGCCAGAAGTTCTCCGAGCGCTACATCCCCTTCGTGGGTGTGTCCGGCGGCGTGCTCATGATCTCCCGCCACGATCTCGAATCCGCAGGAGGATGGCGGCGGGTGCCCCGGCGGGTCGACATCGCCCTGGCCCACGACGTCACGCTGGCAGGCGGGCGCATCTACTGGACCCACGGCGCCGGCTACCTGCGGGTGCGCCACGGCGACGAGCACACCTGGAACGTCGAGGACAGCCACTTCCTCGGCCGCGCCAGCGAGGTGCGCGACGGCCGCGACCTGTCCTTCGCAGGAATCGAAGAGGCCTGACTGGCCCCATCCTGCGAGACTGGGGCCATGAGCGGCACCTTGGACCTCACAGCGAACGAATCCGAACTCCGGCGCTATCTCGACGAGGTGGACGAGAACGGCTACTGCATCGTCGAAGGCGCCATCGAACCCGAGCTGGTCGCCGAGATCCGCGACACCGTCGCCCGCGTCGAGAGCGAGCTGAACGTGCAGCCGAAGGGCAACCGCATCGAGGGGTTCGCCACCAAGCGCATGTACAACCTGCTCCACAAGGACCGGTCGTTCTGGAAGCTGCCGACCCACCGAAACGTGCTGCCGTTCCCGCAGCAGCTGATGGAGCCCGGGGCGATCCTGTCGGGCACCACCTGCATGCACATCGGCCCAGGCGAGGCGCATCAGGGCCTGCATTCCGACGACGGCCTCGTCGATCAGATCGATGTGCCACGGCCCCGCCCGCCGTTCATGGTCACCACCATCTGGGCCTTCACCGACTTCACCGAGGCCAACGGCGCCACCCGCCTGGTGCCCGGCTCGCACCGCTACGACCACGAGCCCCAACCGGGCGAGAAGCCCACCTACATCGCGGCCGAAATGCCGGCCGGCTCGGTGCTGGTCGTCAACGGCGGCACCTGGCACTGCGGCGGCGCCAACACCTCCGAAGACGACTGGCGGCTGGGCATCAGCGTGCAGTACTGCCGGGGCTGGATGCGCCAGCAGCAGAACCAGTACTACAGCCTCGCTCCCGAAGACGTCCGCGACATGCCCGACGATCTGGCGGCGCTGTGCGGGTTCAGCCTCTACCGGGGGATCATGGGCCACGTCGACGGCGCCAGCCCCGGCCGGTTCCTCGGCGCCGAGGGCCTCGCCGAGACCGCATACGCGGCCCGCATCAAGGCCATCGACGAAGGCGAGCAGGTCGGCGGCATCGGCACAGCCGAGCCCGCAGAGGCCGTCACCGACTGATCCCGAGGCGCACTGACGCTCTTCGGCACCGTCACGAGCGGCTGCGCTGCGCGACACTGAGCCGGTTCACAGCGCCGAGAGGCCGAGAGAGGAGCGAAGTCGATGGAACTGCGCGATCGGGTTGCGATCATCACGGGCGGGGGAGGCGGCATCGGCGGTGCCACCGCTCGGCACTGGATGGCCGAAGGTGCTCGCCATGTCGTCGTCGCCGACTACAACGCCGAAACCGCCCAGGCGGTCGCGGACGAGATCGGCTGCGAGGGCGTCGGGCTCGACGTCACCGACGAGGCGGCCGTGGCCGACCTGGTCGAACGCACGCTCGACGTGCACGGCCCGATCGACGTGTTCTTCTCCAACGCCGGCGCCGGCGCCGAAGGCGGCGTGGACGCCGCCAACGACGCCTGGCAGTCCCAATGGGAACTGCACGTGATGAGCCACGTGTACGCAGCCCGCGCCGTGCTGCCCTCGATGCTGGCCCGGGGCGAGGGCTACCTCGTGCACACCGCCAGCGCCGCCGGCCTGCTCGCAGCCATGGGCTCGGCGCCCTACTCGGTCACCAAGGCTGCCTGCATCAAGCTGGCCGAGATGGAGGCGATCCTGCACGGCGACGACGGCATCCGGGTGTCGGTGCTGTGCCCGCAGGGCGTCAACACCGCCATGGCCCCGCAGCGACTGTCCGACGGCGGCACCGACGGCATCGTCGAGCCGGAGTTCGTGGCGCAGGTCATCACCGAGGCCATGGCCGAGGAACGGTTCATGATCCTGTCCCACCCCGAGGCCCAGACCTACGTCGAGCGCAAGGCCTCCGACCCGGATCGCTGGCTGCGAGGCATGCGCCGCCTCCGCCAGCGCTCCCTCGACCTCGAACACGACGCGTAAGGCACAGACTCACAGCGGTCGGGGGCTGCGGAGAACTCTGCGACGTTGCGACCGGTTCCTGCTTGGATGCACTGTGTTGCGTCGATGCTGCTGATCAAGAACTGCGGTGAGGTGCCGATCTCTCGCCTGCTGGATCGCGGGAGCAGAGGGCTTCGCCGCCCCCGACCGCGGGCAGCACACTGGCTGCCGAGCAAGGCAGTGCGGCAAGCCGTAGCGTTGCCGCCATGGCTGATTCCGATGTCAAGGCACTGACGGGCGGGCTCGATCTCCCCGACTTCGAGACCACAGCATTCACGACGCCACCACCCCTGGCCGAGGCCACGGTGGCCATCGTGACCTCGGCATCGCTGCACCACCCCGACCAGGACGACTTCTCGCCGACCGACACCGGCTACCGGGTGCTCGACGGCAGCCGCCGCGACTACATGTGCGGCCACTGGAGCCCCAACTTCGACGCCACCGGCATCGCGCTCGATCTGAACACCGTGTTCCCGATCGACCGCCTCGACGAGCTCGCGGCCGACGGCACCATCGGGCAGGTCTCCGACATCCACCTGTCCTACGCCGGCAACCAGTTCGACTTGTCCGGGGTACGCATGGACTCCGGGCCGGCAGGTGCGAAGTTCCTGCGCGACCACGAGGTGGACGTGGTCTTGTTCACACCCGTCTGACCGCTGTGCACGCGTACCGTGAGTACGCTCGCCCACGTCTTCGAGGAAGCCGGAATCGCCACCGTGGCATTGGGCTCGATCGGCACCCACATCCAGGGCACTGCCCCGCCCCGAGGACTCTGGTGCGAATTCCCGCTCGG
>JAJDZE010000040.1 GCA_022824805.1 Acidimicrobiia bacterium
GGTCCCGGCCACTGGCCCCGAGCGCTGAGCACGTCGAGCAGGACTTTGGGCTCGTCAGTCATGATGCCGTCGACGTTGATGTCGAGCAGGCGGTCCATTTCGGCGGGATCGTCGATGGTCCACACGTGCACAGCCACTCCGTTCCTGTGCGCATAGTCGACCAGCCGGCGGGTTGCGAGCGGGATCGGTCCCCGCCGCAGCGGGATCGACGCGATTCGCCCCCGAAAGGGACGGATGCGCCGCCTGCGGCTTGGTGAGCCCGATCGGGCCGAGCGGTCGGGCCTCGCCGGGCGCCCCGCCATGCTCAGCACCTGGAGGCGAGCTATTTCCCGGGGGCTGAAGCTGAGGCACACCGCGTCGCCGTGCGCTTCGTCGACGCGTTCGAGGCGTTCGTCGGAGAACGAGCCGATGCACACTCGCTCGAGCACACCGGGCCGTCCCAGCGCGTCGATGAGCGGCTCGACGGCGGCGTCGGTCTTGGGATCGATGCTGATGCGCACGTCGTCGAAGGCGTCGAGCAGTTCCTCGAGCCGGGGAATCGGCTCTCCGTCGACGCGTGACCGCGACACTTCGCTCCAAGTCATCTCCGAGATGCGCCCGTAGAGGTCCGAGGTGGGGGAGAGCATGTCGTCGTGGAATACGGCCAGCACCCCGTCGGAGGTTGCCTGCACGTCGGTCTCGAGGTGGCGGTAGCCCAGACCGACGGCGCCTTCGAAGGCCGCCATGGTGTTCTGCGGCCAGACCGCGCTGCCGCCTCGATGGGCGATCGGCACCGGTCCAGGCTCGTCCAGGTACGGATGCTGCGACGTCACAGCGCAAGTATCGCCGCTCGCCTGCTTGATACATCGGCCGGCGAGGTACAGCAACGGTGCCGCTGCCGAGATGGCGCCGGGTGCCGCCAGCGGTACCGTCACGTCGATGCCAGACGGCGACGCGACCGCACACGGCCCCTCCGACGATCACCCGTCGCCGGCGGATGCCTTCGCCAGCCTGGCGGCCAGCGAACCGGTGCCGCTCGACCGAGCGGCCTTGGCCATAGCGGCCCACTGCCGGACAGACCCGGTCGACGAGGCTGCGGCGTTGGCCGAGCTGGACCGACTCGGTGCTGCGGTGCGTGAGCCCACACCGGATGCGGTCGTCGATCTGCTCTTCGATCAAGAGGGGTTCGGCCCGAACCGTGGCGGCTTCGCGGACCCTGCCAACAGCTACTTGGACCTCGTGGTCTCTCGCCGGCTCGGCATCCCGATCACGCTGGCCGTCGTCACCATTGAGGTGGCCCGCCGCGCCGGTGTCGTGCTGCACGGTGTCGGCATGCCGGGCCATTTCCTGGTCGGCACACCCGATCCAGACGTGTTCATCGACGCCTTCGACGGCTGCCTCATCGACCGGGCGGGTGCGGCTGCGATCTTTGCCCGCTTCGAGTCACGCCAGGCGTTCGACGATGCGTTCCTGCGGCCGACACCGCCCGAGGCGATCCTGCTGCGCATGCTGAACAATCTGCGCACGCTGCACCTGCGCCAACCCGATGCGCCTTCGATGCTGGCCGTGCTGGAACTGCTGACCCGGCTGCCCGGTTGCCCGATCGACGAATACAGGCGACTGGGCCAGACGCTCGCAACGCTGGGACGGCCAGACGACGGTGCACGAGCGCTGGAATGCGCCGCAGACCGGTTCGGCGGCAGCGACGCCGACCATCTCCGCCAAGCAGCCACTCGCCTGTGGGCCCAGCTCAACTGACCACGGTGAGAGGTCACCGATAACGGTTTGCATCGCCCGATTCCTCGTGCAGACCTCCGACTCCGGCAATCCCGATCCCGGGTGAAGCCCATACGGTTGCGCTCGATGTTCTGAGACCCTCGCGGGATCGGATTACCGGCAGCGGAGAGGTTGGTCGAGCGCAGTGCGAAGCGCCGTGATCTCGCGGCCATGACGGTTGAGGGCCTCGTCGGGCAGGTCATAGCTGCGGCAATGGTCCGCAGCGTGTGAGGCAATCTGGAGGGCTGCCGTCGCGTGCGTTCGCAGGGATTCCTCGTCGAAGTGCTCTTCCGGCAGGTCGGCGGAGTAGGCGGCCGCCGAACGCCAGATGTGCAGTGCGCCGAGGTCGACGCCGTTGTCTTGGGCGGCGTCGCGAAACGCGTCTCGAACGGCAGTGGGTTGTGAGCCGATGAGAGCGTCGATGCGGTGGTCGTAGGGTGCCGCTGTGCCGAGCGTGGCGACGTGTGTGGCTTTGGCGGCGCACTCGATCACCATGTGGACCTCGCCCATGGCCCGCATCCAACGGCGGTCCTCGTGAAACGCCAATTCGCTGCGGTCGCGGTCCGCTGCGGCTGCAGACTCTCGGGCCGTCGGTCGCAGCCAGTCGGTGAGGGCAGCGACCGCGTTGGTCATGTCGGTGAGGCGGTGTTGCAGCTCTGCTGCGGGGTCTGAGGGCAAGCCAATCTCCTTGTCCCAATCGATGTCTTTGCGGTGGTCCGCTTCGGCGACCTCGACTGCGTAGCCTGCGATGCGTGCCTCGACGGAGCAGGGCACTTTGGTGGTGCGCACCGCCCATTCAGCAGCGTCGGTGACCATCACGTCGACGCGGCGGCCCGTCGCGTCCCCGGCTCGGCGCTCGAGGTCGCAGCGATGCTTCCGACGTTCGCTGTAATCGCCAAGGTCGTCGTAGATCGCCACCAGGTCGATGTCGCTGCGTTCGCAGCCTTCGCCACGGGCCACCGACCCGAACAGCAGTACCCGACCCACTCCCGCAGCCACCAAGGCGTCAGCCGCCCGTCGCGCATCGCTCATGTCCGGCGGGCTGGTCGCACCGATCGCCGATGGTGCCTCCGCAGCTACAGGCGAAGCCATGTTCTCATTGTACTGAGCACTGCCTGCGCCGGATTGTCGCAGCGATAGCGCAAGACACCCGTCACGCGCTGATCCAAGCCAGCGCCATTGTCAGGGTTCTCTACAGTCCCGGTTGGCCCCCGGTCGTGCCTCGCCAGGACCGAGATGCTCGTCCTCGACGTTGGCCACGCTGGAACTCCTGACCCGGTTGCCCGGCTGCCCGATCGACGAGTTCATGCGGCTCGCACAGGCATTCGTCACGATGGGCCGCCCCGACGAGGGCACATGAGCGCTGGAGAGCGCCGCACACCTGTTCGGCAGCAGCGACGGCGACCATCTCCGCCAAGCAGCCACACGCCTGTGGGCGGAATTGAACTGATCATGGTCGTCAGCTGAGAGCAACGGAGGTCTGCTGCATGCGAGACGTGGCGCGACGTTTCGGTACGATTGCGCCGGCGGGAGAGGTGAGTGATGCCAGTTCGGATTCGGCTTCAGCGGCAGGTGCTTGCGCCGGTGCCTGTGTTCAGGCGGGTGCGAGCGGCCGACTTGCCTGTGGCGATGGCAGAGCGAACAAGGCGTGAGCATGTGCCGCTGACGTTTTTCGTCCGCGAATGGGATGCATGGCCCGATTCACGTAGCGCGATGATCGCTGACGCCCCGGCGGGCGATGACACGGATGACTTGTGCCGCATTGCCGCGGTGGTTCACGCGCTCTGCGACCGCGACGGCGTTGCAGTGCCAACATGGGTGTATAGCCACCGCTCAGAGGTTGACATCGCATGGGGCCGGCATTGCGTCATGGATGGCTTCCTCTGGGACCAAACGCTTGCTGACGCCCCCACTGCCTGTGTCTACCACCGGGTCTGGTTCGACCGGGAATTCGTCGGCATGGCAACACAGCGCCACGGACGGACGCTGTCCTAGGGCTGTGAGTAATCACCCTCACCGCACATTTGCCGAGATGCTCGGTCTCTTCGGCGAGATCGACGATGTGTTGGCACAGACTGCCCATTCAGGCGTCATGTACGTGCTGTATGTGATCGGCGGTGTCGCGATGGGGGCGCTGTTCGATGGCCGCATGACCCAGGACGTCGACATTGTGACTGCTGAGATTCCCCCTCAGGTGGTGGAGGCTGCCGCGGAGGTCGCACGGCGGCACAACATCGCAGCCAATTGGATCAACAACCAAGCAGCCGCCTTCGTCGAAGCAGATCTCCCGCCGTCAGCATTCGATCCGATCTACGAAGGCCGATGTCTCCTGGTTCGAGGAGCGAGCCCCCGAATACTCCTGGCACTCAAGCTGATGTCCGGCCGGGGCCGCGATATAGCCGACATCGTCGAACTCGCCGACGTCACTGGCTATCACAGCAGAGATGCCTTAGTCAGTCTCTGCGACGAAGTCTTCGCCGAAACCGAGTCGTACCGGTTCGAACGCGATTGGATCGAAGCGGTTTGCAGTGACATCGGTCGCCTGATGAGCAGTCGGCGAGCCGGTGTGGACATCGCAGGACCTGTGGCGGAACTCGCGGCCGAATACGAAGGCGAGACTTCGCTGTCCGGATGAATGTGTGCCTTCAGGACTCAACGATTTAGCCATTTCATGGCCAAAATGTAAACGTTACTAGCGCTGAGTATCAGCAGCCTAGAGAGCGTCTACCATAAGGCAATATGCACTCAATCATCACCCGCGTAATCGATAATACATGGGTTACCAAGTCTAGCCCGCAAGACGACTGTCGTACCCTGGCGAAGTTTGAATTGCGGCAAGTAACCATCAAAATACCAGCCGTTGAAGGTCCGGCCATCAACTAGGATAGTTCCGATTCCTGGCGACGTAGGATCCCTGCGATAATGGCGCTTTTGGTAGGGAAGGTCGATGGTACAACCCCCGAGGTATATTCCACCCTCTGGGGTTGGGTGCCGCAACTGCCATTGGCCAAGTCGAAGATCTTGGCCGCCACGAAGCCGTACTTCCACGTATTCCCCGAATTCGCCTTGCACTATATGCGACGAGATCAAGCCATGGGTGGTGAAGCTCTCACGGCCATTGTTCGTCGGTTCGTCGTCGTTCGATGAGTTGCGGTATTGCTGGTCCGTTGAACTGCCTCGTAACGTTACTGTCCAGACTTCATCGCTGGTGGATATTGAATCGGCTAGGCGCGAGCCGAGCTCGACAATGCTGACAATTTTGGAGAGATTGGTGAGACCTTTGAGGACGTTGTGGAATTTTACATCGGCCGCCTCGATCCCGGAATCGAACCGAATGCGCTTGCTCGTGAAACAGTCGGTGATGGCAGATATGATCCTTCCGGGAAGTTCCTTCACCGAAAGTTGACCTGCGATTTGCGATGCTCTGCTCAATGCGCATTCGAGAAACGGCGACAGGACTTGAACGAGCGCATGTCGATCGGCAAATGGGAATTCGAACTGTTCGAAAGCAGAATAGAGGATGTCACCCAGAACCAGAGGAATGGTCGCTTGATCGGTCTGAAAGGTGATCGAATGGTCTCCAGATTCCTGCGGCCGGGTGACCTGAACGTGCCGTGTCTCCAACGGCAGCATAAAGGCGCGGTCGTCATTCTCAAGCCACTGGCCAAGTGTGGAACCCATTATTACGTCGGCAATGGAACTGTATCGAGGTTCGTCAACGGCCCAATCGATACTACCTGTCGGGTAGAGCAACCTGCTGATGTTTCGATTATTCGCTGTCTTCATCGTCATGCCGCTGCCGGTGGATTCGTAGCAGAGCCGTATGGAAGCTGAGTTGCTTGATTCGTCGGGATCTTCGGCCTGCGTGACCCAGCCGGGCAGCTGGCCTGAACACTTCGGTGCATCCACCTTGATGCCGATGATCTCGCCAACGGTTTGATTGAAGGCGGAGCCGGCGTTGGAGATAAAGCTCCAAGCGCTCCATTGATGGATGTCGGCAGTCAGGTAGCCACCGGCGATTTCGAAATCCGTGTCGTCGGCCAGCCAACGCCCTTGGCTTGCATCCCAGGCCACCAGCACCAGTGTCGCCCGTTGGAAGGCGCTGAGATTGCTGACGTCCCAAGTCACCGTAATCGGCTGCTGTACGGGCTGAGAATGCTCGAGAGCCACCGGTTGGCCGCCGATGAGGGTGCCGACGCGCCCGAGTGGCTCGTGGATCATCAGGCGCGCATCCTCGTTAAGAGCGCCAGGGGGCACGCTCACTGTGACGCCTCCGGCTTCGACGGTGGTAGCGCTCGCATCAACGGGAGCGCTCAGGAGTATGTCTCGGCTGGTCGGCGGAATCTCGTTGAGGTCCGGCTGCGCTGTTGCGGTGGCGAGCGCGCCGACCGCCCTGGCCGTCTCCCAACGGTCGATGCCCGCCACGCGGTGATAGATCTCGGGTGCCTTGGACAGTGCGACAGCACGGTTCCCGCCCACTACGTAGCCCTGCGAGTGTGCGGCTCCCAAGCGAGCGGCTTCGGAAGCGGGCATCGTCGAGTTGCGGTGCCCTGCCAGCACGATGCAGACTGTGCCTTCAGTGTCGACGGCTTCGAGCACACCTGCGAGCGTGGCGGCGCTGTAGATATCGGACTGCGCTGCTGTGTCGGATGCGACGACAATCGGCGTCGCATCGGTGCAGTCGTCAGACGGCGGAAGCGCAGGCCTGTCGGCGCTTGCCGAGGTGCCGCTGCGGCTGTCGGCCGACGAGGTGATCGACCTTGGCCGTTGCCCCTTGGCCAGGCGGTAGGCCATGACGCCCACGTTCCTGGCGGTGGCCCAGCGATCCTTGCCGGCGACCCTCACGAAGCCCGGCGGTGCCTTGCCCGCAGGCACGGCTGTGAGGCCGCCGACGATGTAGCCGGAACTGCGCGCCGCGCTGAGACGCGTGGACTGTGCAGCAGGCGTGGCACCGTCGCGACTGCCAGCGAGCACGATGCATGCCCCGCTGTCGGGATCTACGGCTTCGAGCACGCCGGCGAGCGTGACGGCACTGTAGATGTCGGACTGCGCGGCAACGTCGGATGCGACGACAATCGGTGTCGCGCCGGTGCAGTCATCTGCCGCAGGCAGCGCGGGCACGGCTTGGGCCTGCGCGGATGGTGTCGCGAGGGGCAGCACCGTCGCAGATGCGCCGAGCACCAGCACGACCGCGGCTTGAGTAAGCCTCTGAGCGAGCCTTGAGGCCGCTGAATGCCGAGCCCAGTCGGAGGCGGCCGATTGCCGAGGGCGAACTCTCATGTGGACTGGCCTTCCTGAAGAGGGATACGGAGACAGCACGGCTGTGGCGGGGCAATCCGGGCGTGACGCTGCGGATCAGCAGGCGAGATCGGCCAGATCGTCAGCACCGCGCTCGAGATCCTTCAGCACGCTCGCCGTGTCGTCCTCGGGAGTCGTGTACGAGGCCACCCTCGCATCGGCGGCCTGCTCGGCCTCACGCATAGCGCGACCCCGCTCGTCGAGGACATCGATGGCTCGAGCACATGCCTCGACTTGGCCTGAATCGCCGCATGCTGCCCAGGCCCACGGTGAACCGTGGAAGGCGCCAGTGGCGGTTTCTAATGACCAATACGCGTCAGACCGAGCCTGATAGGCCTTCGCCAAGCGTTCAGAGGGCTCGTCGCTGCGCGCATTGGAGGCGGCCGCCGAGACATCGCCGGGAGACTCGTCCCAGCCGCGCACGGCGCTGGCCCAATCCGACTGTGCTTCGACAAGATCGTCTGCTGCTTCGGTCCACACCTCTACAGCCGCCGCGCACGCAGCCTCGCTGCCCGGTCGATCCCGGCCGTAGTCGCCTTCGATATCGCACGCTGTCACGGCGAGCCGCAATTGCCGGCTTGTCTCGCCGGCAGCCTCCCGGTACCGCTCACGCAGGTCATCCACTCTGTCCGAGGAGGCACCGTCATCGACGGCCTCGTCCAGCCTGCGCTCTGCCTCGTGCTCGATATTGCCCAAGGTGACAGATTCACGGATCCCAGTCGCGCAGGCATCCTCCGAGCCCGACCCGCAGCCTGCCAGTAAAGAAGCCCCCAGCAACAGCACCAGCACTATGGCCCAATATTTCCGCCGTCGTGTATACATTGAAGTTGCACTACTGGGGAACAACGGCAGCGTTGTCTCAGTTGCTGTGCCGCTGATGGTTCTTGAATGCAGTCGAGATGAATCTGCGCGAGAGTTTCCTGTCATACTGTCTTCTTCCCGTTCCTACTACTGTCTGCCGGGTGGCTGGCGAGAAAATCATTCAAAGACGTAGCGGTGTAGCCCAGCAAGAACAGGTTCGGGAGGAACCACGCTATGGCTACGACCTTCATATCACGTTCACTACCGAAGAGTTCGAGAGACGAGATCTCCTCGATTAGGAAAATCGAAAGTAGCAATAAATATGACACTGCAATCATGATCATATGCAAATCAATTCGGTCTCGAAATGCAACGCAGCCACCAGACCAGTCCACATGCGGCTCGTCTGATTCACCGGATTCGGTGCCTTCAGCGTTGGTGTCGGCAGGTTGCGGTAATTCGCTCAGCCGCCGACGGGCCCATGCAGAATATCCGACCGCAGCCAACGCGAATGTGCTCAAGAGACTCACGACAGTGGTTGGCTCTTTGAAATGCAAGCGAATATCGCTGGCGAGCAATGTGGCGGATACTGCTATGCTCACCAATTGAACCGTGTGGGCGCGCCAATATTTACACAGCCCGCAGGACCTGTGGTCGGGGCGGTAGATTAAGAAAAGTGCGCGGGAGTTCAATCTGTTTCGGCGTGTTCGCCGATGTGGCTTTGGCATCGATCGTCGAGTGATCTATACAGGGCCTGCGTCGTTGAAGTGCTTGTCAATCGCGGACATGTTCGATTGTGCAAGGACTACTGTCCAACCAATTCTGTAGTGTGACCATGTCCCCGTCACGAAGAACGAATGGACTGGAGCCGCTTCGGGAATTGCCAATTGCAACGGTTTCGCCATCGAGACTGATGTAGTACGGCCACGCACCTCCGCCATATGCGCTGACATAGGTGCCGGAGACGTTGTCAGTGCCAAGCCCTGCGTAGCAAAGCCCCGCACTGTGTTCCCACACTCCGGGTCGGAGATCGCTGCCGACGCGGAGACGCAGTTCGAGGTATTCGTT
>JAJDZE010000065.1 GCA_022824805.1 Acidimicrobiia bacterium
GAAGGCCCCCAGCGCGAGCTGTGGCCCAACTGGCGCCACCACTGCCTCGTCACCAACCGAGACGACCTCGACACCGCCGCCGCCGACGCCTACCACCGCGCCCACGCCCGAGTCGAGCTCGCCATCAAAGACCTCAAAGACAACGCACTGCGCCACTGCCCCTCAGGAAGATTCTTCGCCAACGGCGCCCACCTCGCCTGCGCCGCACTCGCCCACAACCTCACCCGCTGGTGCGCCCGCCTCGCACACACACCACCCCGGCCGGCTCACCGCCGCCGCCACACTACGCCGGCGGCTGCTCACCGTGCCCGGCCGACTCGTCAACCACAGCCGCCGCCACCGACTCCGCTTCCCCGCCAACTGGCCCTGGGCCCACCAATTCACCGCCGCACTCACACACGCCCGCAACCTGCCCCAACTCATCTAAACACAACCCCCCGGAGCCCGGCGCCGCCCAGCACCACCCCACAGCGCCACCAACCAGCCCAAACCCCAAACCCCAACCTGTCAATGGCCAGTGGGATCTGCCCAGTGGCGGACAGTAGAACTGCCCAGCCGTGGCCAACAGAACTGCCCAGTGGCGGACAGCAGAGTTGCCCACAGTTCAGTTGGTCAGTGGCGTCACCCCCTTTCCGGCGGTGGCTTGGGTGAGGCGGATGCTGTCACCGGCGGTGAGCACGACGTGGGCGTGGTGCAGCAGCCGGTCGACGGTGGCGTTGGCGATGGTCTTGGGCATCAGCTCGTCGAACCCGGCTGGGTGAAGGTTGCTCGACAAAGCGATGGAGCGCTTCTCATAGGCGGCGTCCACGACGCGATAGAGCGCCTCCGCGGTGTCGGTGGTGACCGGCAGCAGGCCTATGTCGTCGATCACGATGACATCGGCGCGCATGATCCGTCGGATGGCTTTGGCGGCGGTGTCGTCGGCGCCGTGGCGGCGCACGAGCGCTCCGAGGTGCTCGAGACTGAACCACGACACCTTGTGGCCAGCATCGACGGCAGCCTGTGCGAGCGCTTCACAGAAGTGGGTCTTGCCGGTGCCGGATGGTCCGCACACGACGAGGTTCTCGTGGCGGTGGATCCACTCCAGGGTGCGCAGCGCCCGCTGGGTCGGTGCCGGGATCGAGCTGACGGTCTCGTCCCAGGCGTCGAAGGTCTTGCCGGTGGGGAACCCGGCAGCCTTGCGACGGCTGTTGATGGAGGATGCTTGGCGGCCGGCTAGCTCCTCAGTCAGCAGCGCTCGCATCGCTTCGGCCGGGTCCCAGCGTTGTGCTTTGGCGGTGGCCAACAGCTCCGGTGCTGCGGCGCGCATGTGCGGCAGGCGCAGAGTGCGCAACAAGTCGACGACCTCGTCGATCGGTGTTGGGGTCATCGGTCGCCTCCGAGGCGGCCCCAGGCGGCGGTGCCGGGCTGCAGCGAGTGCACATCGTCGGCGCGTCGGCGTTGTCCGGGCGGGTTGGCGGCCAGGATCGAGTCCAGGTCGCCGTCTGCGAAGCGGCCGAACATCGCGGCATGGCCCAGCGCCCAGTCGAGCCGCTCGGTGCCGTGGAGTCGGGCCAGGTCGACGGCTTGGGCCATCTTGGTCTTCATGCGGCTCGTGCCCGCGGCGGCTGCCTCGACCAGCCAGGTGCGGGCGCCGTCTCCGATGGCGAGGAACTCGGCCTCGGCCGCGCTGGTGGGCTTGGGACGACGCCCGAGCGGCCCAGCCGGGCGCGCCGGGTAGTGAGCGTCGTCGATCATCGGACGCCCGGGCGTCGAGCGCTGGTGGCGGGCGACCTCGACAGGGCCCGTCGGCGCGCAGTGCACCACGACGATGCAGTCGCCGTCGACGCGCACCCACACCGTCTCATCGGCGAGGGTGTGCGGGACCGAGTAGGTCACCCCGCCGAAGCTGACCGTGGAACTCCAAGTGACTTTGCGGGTCTGGCCGAACACCGCCGTGTAAGGAGCCTCGGGCAGTCGATGCAGGCGCTGCTGCTCCTCAGCGAGCATCTCGGTTGGCGCCCGCCGGGTCGCCCGATGCTCACGACCGTTGACCTCGGCCATCCACGCATCGCAGGCCTCGACCAGATCGGCCCAGCTGGTGTAGCCGTCGCGCTGGTTCGCGTCGGTTGGCACCAAGTCGGCTTTGGCGATCCGCACCGTCGCCTCGCTGCCGCCTTTGGACTCGGGGTCCGCCGGAACACACGTCGCGATCGTGGTCCCGTAGTGGCCACCGACCGCGACCATCTCCGGATGGCGAACCGCCACCCCCGCGACGTGATCGATCGTGACGGTGCGCTCATTGTCGGTCAACCAATACGTCGGAGCGCCGCCGAAGGCACGCATCGCCCGATCCACACAGGCGATCACCGTCGCCAACCTGCGATCCCAGCACGGCACCACCACCCGGAACCGCGACCAAGCCAGCCACGCACAGAACAGACTCGTCCTCCGGCCGGCGATGACGGGGCCCGCGCCCCAGTCCCACTGCGCCCACATGCCCGGCTCGGGGATCCAGGGCCGATACACCCGCCGCCGGCCACGGCGGTGATTGGCCTTCACCTCCGCGACCGCTCGCCGCACCGTGCGCTCCGAACCCGCAAACCCCAGCGCCTTCAGCTTGTCGAAGGCCCGGTCGGCGCGGATCTTGCCGCAGGAGCGTTCAACCCACTCCTCGATCTTCGGCAGCCACGGATCGATGATCCGCCCCCTGCGCCGCGGCCCGCCACCGGCCAACTCGCCGGCATCGCGCATAGCGACATAGCGGGCCACGGTGTGATGAGACACACCGGCCAACTCGCCGGCATCCCGGAACGACCCACACAGGTCGAACGCTTCCAACATGTTCATAATTTCCTCGCGAGACTTCACTCGCTCCTCCTGCTCGATGGTCACGGTTGTCGTGACCGGCCATTCGAGTAGGAGGAGCACCCCGCCGCGGTGGACCACGACGGGAAACGGACTTCAACGCGGGCAACTCTGTTGGCCGCCGCTGGGCAGAACCGCTGGCCGCCAGCGGGCAGCTACATGGCCGCCACTGGGCAGGATCTCATGGCCGCCGACAC
>JAJDZE010000189.1 GCA_022824805.1 Acidimicrobiia bacterium
ATCCGCCCCGATCAGATCCTCAGTCGACAAAGTCGACAACATCGCCGTCTGAGCATCAACAGTCCCGCGCATCCCCACAGTGTCCCGCACCCGCAGCCACAACGCGAGCACCAAACCGGGACTTTTTCAGCACCCTGCTAGTGGCTCACCTTGATGACCACGGACACGCTTCCGCTCAGGTCTTCGATCGCTCTGGGAAGGCCCGGTGGACGACCGGCGCGGGCGATCTTGACAGCCACTATCAGGCTCCATCCGCCACCTTCGAACTTTGGGTATTCCTCTTAGCCAGGGACTCGTTTACGGGTCGATCGGCGACCATCAGCGAGGTTCGGAAGTGGCTCGAACAGGTCGGGGGCGTTCACCTCTACCACCGGGGCCTGCGCGTCCGCCCCTACGGTGACGAGGGCCACGACTGGCTCGACATGAACCTCCGCCGTGCCCGCAGCCCCGAGCTCCGTCCCTCGACGAACACGTCCGTCGGGCGAGTGACTGTCCTGGACGCGAGTGGGGAGCTCCTTCAACGCACGGACCGCACGGGGTTCATCGAGAATGAAGCGTTCCGTGACCTTCGCAGGTTTGCCGTAGAAGCGCTGGAGTGGATGCAGGCCAGACGCCTGGACGAGCGAGAAGCGCGCAGGGCGGAGGAGAGGCGCCAGTCCGAAGAGCGCGCGGAGAAGGCCGACAGGAGTCTCAAACAGGAGATCGACAAGCTCGAGCCGGGCGCGCAGCGGGCTGTCACACAGGCCGCCGACGAAGTCGCGTCGGCGCACGCGTCCGAGCGGGACCTGCTCCGCGAAGATCTGAAGGTCTACAAGACCCTCGCGAGCGTAGGCACAGCCGTTTCTGTGTTCGCCCACGAGATCGACGGGCCGGCGAGCGATCTCACGACGTCCGTCCAAGCCGTCGAACGACGCGCTCAGAAGGCGCTGGCGGCGAAGTACGCCACGACCATGGCCAGCCAGATCGAAGCGGTCAAGCGGTCTGCCACGTTGGTGGCTCGTTTCGCCACGCTCCCGCTGGGCATGCTCAAGAAGAGCAAACGCCGGCGCACGCTCGTCGATGCCAACGAGGCGATTCGCGACACGCTGGCGCTCCTCAGGCCCTACCTAGATGACGCGCGTGTCGAGGTCGACTGCGATCTGAGTGATGACGACCCACATGTGCATGGCTCGGTCGCAGACATCGAGGCCATCATGTCCAATCTCCTGACGAATGCCGTAAAGGCGTTCAGGACACGCGATGCAGGGCTGCGAGACCGCGTCGTTGCCGTTAGATCGTCGGTCGCCGAAGGTCGTGTGCTTATTGGAGTCCTCGACAATGGTCCCGGCATCAGGCCCCAGTTCGCAAACCGCTTGTGGCTCCCTGGCATCACAAGCGACGAGAACGGCACGGGCCTTGGGCTCACCATCGTGCGAGACACTGTCGCCGATCTCGACGGCGAAGCCCGGGCGATCGCTCAAGGCGAACTTGGGGGCGCCGAGTTCATCATCGACCTCCCCGTGGCCGGGTCACCGAGATGATCACGGCAGGCAGCAGGGTGGCGGTCGTGGATGACCGTCAGGGGCAGGCAGAGATTGCAGCCGGCATCGCCGAAGAAGCAGCACTCGTTCCGTCGATCTTCAGTGAGGAGGTAGGGCCGTTCGACTCGACGGACCAGCTATTGGAGCGAGTTGGCTCAGACGGATGTGATGCCGTCATCTGCGATCATCGGCTCTCGCAAACGGGATTCGCACCCTTTACCGGCGCAGAGTTCATTGCAAGCCTGTTCCGCGCGCGCATCCCGGGTGTCTTGCTCTCGACTTTCTCTGCGATCGATGGCGACACTTCGATCAAGCTTCATCGCGCTGCCATTCCGTCGCTAATTGACAGGGGCGAATTGGAGCCTGAACGGCTTCTCACTGCGCTTGAGCAGTGTGAGAGCGAACTCGCCGGAGAAGTTGCCCCGGAACGCCGGATGCGACGGACACTCGTCCGTGTCGAGAGCACTTCCAGCGAAAGCGACCTGCCGGTCGCGGACGCGATCGTGCACACGTGGAACCCCGACCATGCGGTCCGCTTCCCGCTCGATCTCATCGAGGATCCTGCCATCAGGGATCATCTAGCGGACAGCCGTAATGCGCCGACACGGTTGTTTGCCAGGGTGAATGTCGGTTGTCGGTCAGAGAGCGATCTCTTTTTTTGCGACTTCGAGTGGGCGCCAAGGCCGGAGGAGTTCGCTCTTGACTCGTAGGGCTTGGATTCTCGATGTCGGACATGGTTCCGCGACCGTGGTTGTAGATCCGCCGCATGTAGCGGTGATCGACGGATGCCGCGGCGAGTCGCTTCTTCGCTTCCTCGCACAGCAGAGCATCACCCAGATTGACACCGTAGTGGTCTCCCACGCGGATGCAGACCACTTCGGCGGCATCTCGCTACTGCTATCTGACCCCAGCTATCAGGTGGGTCGTGTCGTCTTGAATCCAGATGCTCGTCAGACTGAACTGTGGCGAGACTTTGAGTCAGTGATGGCCGACGCACAGAAGCGGGGGGTTGTGTTCGAACTCGAACTGACTGACGCCAAGAGCTTCAACTTGGGATCGGGTGTCATTCGGCTGGAGGTGCTCGCCCCTTCGCAACAGCTGGCCATGAGGACCGCGCACGGCCGGACTTCCGCTGGCCGGAGAATCACCCCAAACACGATGTCAGCGGTTGTGCGAGTCTGGTCTGAAGATGTGCCCCGATTGCTGATCGGTGGCGACATTGGCCAGGTTGGGCTTGAGAGCCTGATCTCCAACAACTCGGATCTCCGGGCGGACGTTCTCGTTTTCCCACATCACGGTGGCCGGCCCGAAGGGGCTGCGCCGGGAACGTTCGCGGAGATCCTCACGAAGGCCGTGGCAGCCAAGCTCGTGGTGTTTTCTATTGGCAGGGCCAACTACCAACATCCACTACCCGAGATAGTTTCGGCGGTCCTCAACACATCGAGTGACGTCCACATCGCCTGCACTCAACTCTCTCGGCGCTGCGCTGTTGAACTGCCCACAAACGCGTGGCACCTGCACTCCGCATTCTCGAAAGGCACGGCCGATAATGCCTGTTGTGCGGGTTCGATTGAACTGACCTTGGAATCTGGTAAGGCCAGTTACGTTCCCTCGCGTCGCACCCACCTAAACTTCATCGATGCCAATGCGCCGACACCACTTTGTCGCCGAAGTACGCCGTAGGTTCACGACGGCGCGCACTATGGACGCCACTGGGCGGCGCGGCGACGATTTGCCGGACATCTATGCGGCGGGTGACGGCACCGCTCGCGCGGACACCTTTACAGATCTCGTAACCCGCGCAGCCGACTCAGCTTGCAGCGGCGCGTTGGGCGAACACGTTGGGGTTGCCGGCCCAGTCTTCGAAGCCGATGCTGCCGTCGTCGGTGAGATAACCCAGCGCCAGGTTGATGCGGTCGGCGAGGTCGGTGTCGTCGGCGGCGACGGTGCATCCGCCGGTCTCGATGTGCCGGTCGACCACGCTGACAACGAACTCGTCTCCGTAGGCGGCCGCGGTGGCAGCGGTCTCGACGATGCCTTGCGCGATGGCGTCGACGGTGCCGTTGCGCAGCGCTTCGAGCTGGGTTTCGGATGAGTCCTCGGTGCGAAGATCGGCTTCTGGGAGCCGGTCGAGGTTGACGACCTCGGGTTTGGTCGGGTCGGCGGGTATCAGGCGCAGCCTGCTCGCCAGTTCGTCCGACGAACCGCCTGGGCTGATCCACAGATCGTTGCCGGCTGTGGCCTCTACCACCGGCTCTGATCCGCTGCCGTCAGCCGCGTCGATGACGACGCGTGTGCCGTCGGCCAGCCTGCCGTCTTGATCCGCCACGCCGATGAGCTGCAGCAGCCGCGACTCGCCGGTAGTAGCGGTCTGCACCCCCACCCGGTTGCTGCCGTCGAGCGCGGAATAGGACGACAGCCGGTCAGCGTCGCCAGCGCGCACCAGCAGCGACTGGCGGAACTCGATGTGGCCGTCGGTGAACCGAACGGCCTGCCCGTCGGGGCCGCGGGTGCGATCGGCGGCAATGGTGATGCCGCCGCATGCCATGTCGATGCCCTCGGCGGTGGGCAGCAGCCAGATGCCGTCCCACGCGTCCACGCCGTGACGCTCGAACGTCATGTCGATCCCCGGCATCGCTTCCACAGCGCTCAGCAGGTCGGCTTCGTAGCCGACATGAGTGTCGAAGCCCGCAGTGCCCGGTCGCGAGTCCAGCGAACTGCTGACCGGTGCGTAGTGCGCATAGAACGCGAGACGCACGATGCGCGGGCTCGACCCCGACGAAGCTGCCTCTGCGCCTCCGTCCGATTCTGTCGAAGTACAGCCGACAGCCAGCAGCACGACACTCATCACCGCAATCGCAATCCGCGCGTACAGCCCACGCGTCGTGCCGCCGACACCGGCGGTCGCACGGCCCATCACCGGCGGGACCGCATTTCGGCTCGGTTTGATCGAGGTGAGACGGGAGGCACAGCATCGAAGCATGTCGGTGAAACTCACTTGTAGAATTGGATGTGGAACACAGCGTCGTCGGCTGGCTCGATGTGGTGCCGCACTCTCGGCGGAATGGCGACGGTGCCGCCGGCTTGCACGGTGACGCTGCGTGCGGATTCGTCGGCGAAGAGCACTGATCCCTTCTCGACGACCAACTCGGCCCATACCGCAGTGAGGTGATCGCGGCCCAGTGCGGGCGGCATGGAGGCAGCCATAAAGCTGGGGGTTCGCCGTACCGGCACGGCCGTCGGCGGCACTTCCGTGTCGTGTCCGTCCCGGCCCTGCCCGTCCACTGCATCATGTTCTCACCTGCGCGCTTCGCGATGTGCGCAGTCGTGCGTCACGCCATACGGCGACCGCGCGATGTCACGAGGCCAATCGGCCGGCTTCGATGTCTCGGAGCATCCCGTCGATGTCGGCGGTCGGGAATTCGTGTTGTGATGCTTCTGCGATTGCCTGAAGCCTCGCCACAGACGGTTCGGGCAAGCGGCTCGAGTCGCGCAGCGCTTGGCGCATCGCCTGCCGGACCCACTCAGCGATCGTCAGGCGACATGTCTGCGCCGCACCCTGGATCTCCGTGTATCGGCATGCAGGTCACTGTTCTCGGTCAGCGGACTGCCAGCATTTCCACACAGCTAATTCAAAATTGGACTTTGAAATAGCCCACGGTCGCGTAGTCTGAACTCGTGCCGATCGAGCGCGATCTCGCACCCAAGCTCCGGGCGGCGGCCGAGCAGTGGCCTGCGGTGACGCTGACCGGGCCTCGCCAGAGCGGCAAGACGACACTGTGCGCGACGGTCTTCGGCGACCATCCGCAGGTATCTCTGGAGGATCCCGACACGCGGGCGTTCGCCGAGGAGGATCCGCGCGGCTTCTTGGCCCGGTTCGGGGACGGGGCAGTCATCGACGAGGTGCAACGTGTTCCCGACTTGCCGTCGTACTTGCAGGGGGTCATCGACGCCGACCCGGTTCCCGGCCGCTGGATTCTGACCGGCTCGCATAATCTCGCGCTGGTGCGGTCAGTGAGCCAGTCGCTGGCCGGGCGTACCGCTGTGCTGCACTTGCTGCCGCTGGCCCGCAGCGAGGCGATCCGCTTCGACAGCTTCCCGCACAACCTGGACGAAGCCCTCCTCGTCGGCGGCTTCCCGCCCATCTTCGACCGCGGCTTCGAGGCCTCCGATTGGCTCGCCTCCTACGTCGCCACCTTTCTCGAACGCGATGTCCGAATCATCACCAACGTCGGCGACCTGAACACGTTCAACCGCTTCGTGCAGCTCTGCGCGGGTCGCAGCGGGCAATTGCTGAACTACTCCGCACTGGCCGGCGACTGCGGCATCTCGCAGCCGACGGCCAAAGCTTGGCTGAGCGTGCTGGAGGCGCTGTTCGTCGTGTTCCGCCTGGATGCGTTCGCCGCCAATACACGCAAGCGCTTGGTGCGAATGCCGAAGCTGCACTTCTACGACAGTGGGCTGGCCTGCTGGCTGCTGGGCATTCGCACGCCCGAGCAGCTGCACTCCCACCCGCTGCGCGGTGCGATGTTCGAGACGTGGGTGGCCTCGGAGATCGTCAAGCATCGTGCCAATCGAGGCATCCGCGGCGGTGTCACGCACTACCGCGACCGCAGCGGCACCGAGGTCGATCTCGTGGTGGAACACGTCGACGGAGCGCAAGCGGGCATCTCCCTCGTCGAAGCCCGTGCTACTGCCACGCCAAGCGGGCGCCTGCTCGACGGTCCACGTCGTGTCCGGGCACAGCTGGCGAACGAGCACCCACGCGCGTCCGCCGTCGCCGTCTACGGCGGTACCGAAACCCAGTATCGCAGCGACGGATCACTGGTGGCCTGGCATGAGCTCCACCACAGCACCGTCGGCACGGCCCCGTAACGCGCACATCACAACCGTCAAGCAAACGACCACGGGAAATGGCGAGAGCGCGGCAAGTGTCGCGGCGCAGCAAGGTTTGTCCACAGGCAATCCACAGGCGACAGTGATCGGGTTCCGCCGCCTCGCCTCAGCGGAGGTGCTGCGATCCTCTACTCAGGGGAAAACGTCGCTACTCAGGTTAGACATCATCTCGGGAATTGTGCTAGGTTGCGACGTGGTTCGGGCACGTTCGAAGGCGGGTGCTGCGAGGCGTTACGGTTCGCATGAACGTGCCAGCCATGCCGAAGAGGGGGAGCAATGGCCACAGATCTTGAGATGTTCGTCAATGCCGACGGACGCGAGGAACAGATCGCAGAAGTCGAGCGCCGCATCGAGGCCGACGGCATCGGTTACCTGTACTGCCAGTTCGTGTCTGTCACCGGCCGCATCATGGGCAAGGGCATCCCGGCCAAGCACTTCGGGATGATCGCCCGCAAGGGCTTCCAGCTGGTCTACGGCTCCACCGCCAACCTGTTCATCGACCGCCACGGCAACTACATCGGCTACGGCCCCGAGGCCCGCGAGCTGGTGGGCATCGGCGAGCCCGAGACGTTCATGCCGCTGCCGTGGGATCCCAAGACCGCACGAGTCTGGTGCACCCTGTTCCGGGGGCGTGAAGAAGAAGTGGACGGCGGCGCCTTCCTCACCTCGGACTGCCGGGGCAACCTGAAGCGGCTGCACGCCGAGTTCGAGGCCAAGCACGGGCTGCACCTGCGGGCCGGCTGCGAGCCCGAGATGATGTGGCTCAAGGCCGACGCAGACGGCAAGCCCACCGTGGAGGGCATGACCAAGCCGAACTGCTACCACATCGACCAGTTCGCCGAGCTGCAGCCGCTCATCCACAAGGTCATCGAGTATTGCGAGGCCATGGGCCTCGAGATGATCCAGGGCGACCACGAGGATGCTCCAGGCCAGCTCGAGCTGAACTTCAACTTCGACCGGGCCGAGCTCACCGCCGATCGGCTGACCACCTACCGCCAGGTGTGCAAGCAGGTGGGGCGCGAGCTGGGCGCCTTCCCCTGCTTCATGCCCAAGCCGTTCATGGGCGTCTCGGCCAACGGCTGCCACCACAACATCTCGCTGTGGGACACCGAGGGCAACAACAAGTTCATGCCCGAGGGCGACAACCCGCAGCTGCCCGGCCCCGTCGGCATGAAGGCCATCGGCGGCATCCTCGAGCATGTGCGGGCGCTGACGTGCCTGTCGTCGCCGACGGTCAACTCCTACCGCCGGCTGTGGGACACCGGCTTCTGGGCGCCGGTCTTTGCGGACTGGGGATACCAGAACCGCACCACCGCCCTGCGGGTGAGCGCGCCGGGCCGGTTCGAGTACCGCTCGGCGGACAGCTCGGTCAACCCGCACCTGTCGTTCGCCGGGCTGCTCATGGCCATGGACGACGGCCTCGACCGCAGCCTCGACCCGGGCGAGCCCGAGGAGCGCAACATCTACGAGGCCATGGAGGCGGGCAAGAGCGTGGAGAAGATCCCGCTCACGCTGGGTGAGGCCCTCGAGGCGCTTCGCAATGACGAGGTCGTCATGCGCTCGCTGCCCGGCGAGATGTCCAAGGTGTTCTTCCACTACAAGACCGACGAGTGGGAGCGCTTCCTGCACACCGTTTCCGACTGGGACGTGGAGGAGTACCTCGACGTCCTGCCGTGAGGGCGGCCAACAGCCATCCGGCCGGTTCGCCGAGGCGGGCCGGCGCACAACCTGAAAGATCAACAGCACCCACGAAGGGGGGAGCACCATGTGCGGCATAGCCGGAGTGATCCACCGCGACGGAACCGCCGACATCGGGGCAGAGCTCACGGCGATGCTCCAATCGATGAAGCACCGGGGGCCCGATTCCACCGGCTACGCCGTGTACGGACCGGCCGACGACCTGGTCGTGATCCGGTTCGTGCTGGCCGAGCCCAACAAGAGCACGGGCATCGGGATGGCCGAGCGCCTCGAGCGCAACCGGGCTGAGGTGGAAAGCCGGCTCGCCAAGATCGGCGCCGAGGTGGCCACGGTCACCAGCGAGACCGGGTACGCCTTCCGGGCCACCATCCGCTACGGCGGCGATCTGAAGGCCTTGGCCGACTACCTCGAGGACGTTCCCGGCTGCGAGGTGCTGTCGCTGGGCAGCTCGCTGGAGATCATCAAGGATCTCGGCGACGCCTCCACCGTGAGCGACCAGTACAACCTGGGCTCGTTCCGGGGCACGCACGGCATCGGCCACGTGCGCATGGCCACCGAGTCCGAGGTTGATCTGGCGAGCGCGCACCCCTACTGGGCCTACCCGTTCGCTGACGTGGCGGTGGTGCACAACGGCCAGCTCACCAACTACCACCAGTGGCGGCGCCGCCTCGAGCAGCACGGCCACCGTTTCCAGAGCGAGTGCGACTCGGAGATCATCGCCGTGTACCTCGCCGAGTACATGAGCCGGGGCCTGACGCTCGAAACGTCGATGAAGCACAGCCTCGACGATCTCGACGGCGTGTTCACCTATGTCTGCGTCACCGGCAACCAGCTGGGCGTCGCCAAGGACGAGATGGCGGCCAAGCCCTTGGTGCTGTTCGAGTCGGACCCGCTGGTGGCGGTTGCCACCGAGGAGGTGGCCATCCGGTCGCTGGTGAACCGTGAAGTGGTGACCCGTGATCCCTACGAGCGGGAGGTGCTGGTGTGGCAGGTGTAGGTTCCCGCAGCGGCGTCTCCTACGACGCCCGAGGGCTGGTCGAGCCCACTGCCGACATGCCCGACAACGTCGAAATAGACGGCGGCCGGGCTCGTTTTGATGCATCCGATCTGACGATCCGCCAGATCAACATGGCGTTGCGCAAGCTCATCTACGACGACGGCATCACCGACGTCACCATTTTGAACCCGGCGTCGAAGCACTCGCTGGCGGTGGGGATTCTGAAGCGCTGCCGCATCCACTTCGAAGGCAGCCCGGGCTGGTTTGCCTGCGGGCTCATCGACGGCCCCGAGGTGACGATCAACGGCCGTGTGGGCTGGTCGGTGGCCGAGAACATGATGTCGGGCGTGGTGACCATCGAGCGCAGCGCCGGATCGCTGACCGGCGCCGCCATCCGCGGCGGCGATCTGATCGTCAAGGGCGATGTGGGCGCCCGCACCGGCATCGATCAGAAGGGCGGCACGATCATCGTGCTCGGCGACGTCGGCATCAATACCGGCTTCATGATGCAGCGGGGCCGGCAGATCATCTGCGGCAACGCGGGCATGAACCTGGGCGACTCGATGTACGACGGCGAGATCTACGTGGCCGGCACGGTGGCCTCGCTGGGGGTCGATTGTGTTCCCGGTGAGTGGAACGATGCCGACACCGAGCTGATCGAGCGCAAGTTCCGCATTCACGGGCTCGGCGACCCGCCCGAGTTCCAGAAATTCGTCTGCGGCAAGGTGCTGCACAACTACGACCAGCTTGAGCCGTCCGAGCGCAAGCTCGTCATTCATTAGATCGTGCGCAAGCACGACCATGAGATACAGCAGGGGGAGCACAGTCATGGCTGACGAAAACGAGGTGAATGCGAGCACCGACGTGCTGGGCAAGAGCCGCATCTTCACCCGCGAGGTCATCAACGACATCCACGTGAAGTCCGAGCTGGGCCGCTACCGGATGCGGGGTTTCTCGATCTTCAAGAAGATCCCCCACTGGGACGAGCTGGTGTTCCTGCCGGGCACCCTCACCCGGTTCGTGATCGAGGGCTACCGGGAGAAGTGCGAGACCAAGACGGTCATCGGCGCCCGCTTCGCCGAAAAACCGCTCGAGCTCGACATCCCGGTGTACATCACGGGCATGAGCTTCGGCGCGCTGTCGCTGGAGGCCAAGATGGCGCTCGCCAAGGGCGCCTCGATGGCCGGCACCGCTACCTGCTCGGGCGAGGGCGGCATGATCCCGCCCGAGCGTGATCTGTCGACCAAGTGGTACTACCAGATCATCCAGAGCCGCTACGGCTTCAACCCCCACCACCTGATGCTGGCCGACGCCGTGGAGTTCTTCATCGGCCAGGGCTGCAAGGTGGGCCTCGGCGGGCACCTGATGGGCCAGAAGGTCACCGAGCAGGTGGCCGAGATGCGGTCGCTGCCGGCGGGCATCGACCAGCGCTCACCGGCCCGCCACCCTGACTGGCTGGGGCCCGACGACCTGTCGCTGAAGATCCAGGAGATCCGCGAGGCCACCGACTACCAGATCCCGATCCAGCTCAAGCTGGGATCGGCCCGGGTGTACGACGACGTGCGGATGGCCGCCAAGTGCGGCCCCGACGTCATCTACCTCGACGGCGCCGAGGGCGGCACCGGTGCGGGGCCGCACCTGGCCACCGAGGAGACCGGCATCCCGCTGATGGCGGCCATCCCCGAGGCCCGCCGGGCGCTGGAGGACGTGGGCCTGGCTGACGACATCGACCTGGTGGTGGCGGGCGGCATCCGCAACGGCGGCGACGTGGCCAAGTGCCTGGCGCTGGGCGCCGACGCCATCGCGCTGGGCACCGCAGCGCTGATGGCGCTCAACTGCAACAAGGAGATCCCCGGCGTCACCGATTACGAGGGCACCATCGGCGTGCCGGCCGGCGAGTGCTACCACTGCCACACCGGCCGCTGCCCCGTGGGCGTGGCCACCCAGGACGTGGAGCTGCGCAAGCGCCTCGACGTCGACGAGGCGGCGCTGCGGGTCTACAACTTCCTGATCACCCTCACCATGGAAGTGCAGATGCTGGCTCGGGCCTGCGGCAAGACCGACATCCACTCACTCGAGCCCGAGGATCTCGCGGCGCTGACGCACGAGGCGGCAGCCATGGCCAAGGTGCCGATCGCCGGCACCAACTACATCCCGGGCGTCACCGAGGAGCGGACGCTGGCGGAGATCCGTGACCTGTTCGACAAGCACGTGATAGACGGAGGGCTGTAGGCATGGCCAACTCAGCACGCACAGGCGAGAGCAGCCGCGAGACCCGCACCGTTGCCATCGACGCGGAGGTGCTGGCGGGCAAGCGGTTCCCCTACCAGGAGGACATGTCGCTGGTGGAAGGCATCGACCTGCTGGCGCTCACACCGGGGCCCGACATCAACTGGCTCGAAGACATCACGCTGCTGGAGGAAGACGGCGTCCCCGCCGTGTTCGACCGCTACTCCAACTCGTTCCTGAAGATCTACTTCGACATCCCCGAAGGCCGCGAAGACGAGATCGCCCGCAAGGTGCTGATGAGGCACCTCACCGAGGGCAACAGCTACGGCATCACGCTGAAAGACATCCACTGCAAGTTCCCGCAGGTGGAGCTGGGACCGTGGGTGGAGGATTCCCGCATCGTCGGCACCGACTGGCGACCGCCGGTGCTCGAGGGCTGGGAGGCCCCGGCTGGCCACTGAGCCGGCACCCATCACCTGTCACACAAGAGCAACTGAATCACGAAGGCAACGGCCATGGCACTACCGACCAGCGCTCGTTACGTCATCATCGGCTCGGGCATCCACGGCCTGTCCACTGCGTGGAACCTGGCCCGCGACTTGCGGTCGTCGGGCCGGGGCTCGGGCGCCGACATCGTGGTGATCGACAAGTCGGGTGTGGGCGCGGGCGCCTCGGGCATTGCCTGCGGCGTCATTCGAAACAACTACTTCCAGCCGGCCATGCGGGAACTGATGGCGCACTCGGTGGACGTGTGGGACAGCGATCCTGAGGCGTTCTCATACCACCCTGTCGGCTACATGCAGATCAGCCACGAGGCGATGCGCGCCGACGTGGCGTCGATCCATGCGCAGCAGCAGGCCATCGGCTACTCGTCGACGTTCGTGGAGGGCGCCGCCGCGTCGGACAGCTACATGAAGGGCATCTTCAGCGACTGGCAGGCCCAGGGCATCACCAGCGTGCTGCACGAGCACCGGGGCGGCTATGCCAACAACATGGCCTCGCTGAAAGGCTTGCTGGGCAAGGCCGAAGCCGAAGAGGTCAACGTGGTGGGCGGCGTGACCGTCACCGGATTCGACCAGGACTCATCGGGGGCCGTCACTGCCGTGCTCACCGATCAGGGCTCGGTTGCCTGCGAGCACGTGGTGGTGGCCGTGGGGCCGTGGGTGCAGAAGATCTGGGCCATGCTCGACCTGCCCACCACCACCGACATCCTGGGCGGCGACGGTGAGCTGCACAACGTGCCCACGTGGACCTACATGTGCCTGCAGGAGGGCACGCTGACGGTCGATCCGGGCTACCTCACCGACAACGAGGGCAACATGCCCCCGGTGGTGCACGTCGACACCGACGCCCCGCTGCACGATGCCGACGGGCTGGTGACTGAGGGCCCGTGGGGCATCTACTACAAGCCCGACTTCAACTTCGGCGGCGTGCAGGGCGGCTACATGCCCTACGTGGTCGATAAACCGCCCGAGCAGGTGGCCGTCGATCCCTACGGTCCCGACTCGCCCGACTTCGTGGTGGGCGGCGACTTCTACCGCACCTGGACGGCCGCACTGGCGCACTGCCACAAGCGCTTCGAGGGCAAGAATCACCTGATCAGCGACGAGCCCTCCGGCGGCATCGGCAGCTTCTCGCCCGACAACTTCCCGGTGTTCGACACGTTCTGTGACAACGTCTTCTTCATCGCCGATTCGAATCACGGCTACAAGATGATCGGCGTGGGCGCACTGGTCGCCAAGGAGCTGCTCGGCGAGCCGCAGGCGCTGCTGGCGCCGTTCTGCTACTCGCGTTACGCCGAAGGCCGGCTCCACCCGGTGAGCAACTCGCCCTACCCCTGGAGCTAGCTGGCCGGTTCACGCAGCACCTCGTGCCGCGGTGTCCCATACGAAGCTGTCAGACGCTCCCTCTTCAAGAGGCTGCACCTACCATGCATCGGCGCACTTGCTCGTGCTAGCGGCAGCCGGGGGGTGAAGGCGGAGATGCCCGAGGCCACGGACAATCGGACTGATCAAAGCGACATGGTTGATGCATCGCCACAGGCGCTGCTGGCACGCGTTGAGCAACTGCACTCGGCGGCGTCCGGTCTCCTGAACTACTTGCGGTCCGTCGATGTCCGAGCCGAACAGGCCTATGAAGCCGAGCGGACTCGAGTTGTGCGGGAGCAGCTTGAACGGATGCCGCTCGATGCACTGAGGTCGGCTTCTGAAGGGCGCCTGCGACTGGGTGCTGTGGAAGCCGCAGGGCTGCGTACCGTCGCCGCGGTGCAGGCTGCGGGTCGCGACCGCCTGCAGTCGATTCCTGGCGTAGGCGAGAAGACTTCAGTCCAGGCGATTGCAGCGGCCCGACAGATTGAGACAGCGCTTCACGATGTCACGCGGGTCAGGTTCGACGTTGATGGTCAACCGAAGACGCAGACGGCACTTCTGGCTCGGTTGCGCGAGTGGGAGGTGGCCCACCGGCTTATCGATCCGCTGCATGAGCGGGTTGACAAGCTAGTAGCGACTATCGACGAACGCCGTGGGCCAGCACGACTCGAGACTCGGCGCGTCCGCCGGTTCTTTTCCAGTCGTCAGCGCAAGGAAGAGGCCGGTCTAGCACTCGAGCATCTGGCAACGCTGGTGAATGAGGCCTCGACGGTGCTGCTGGCGCACGAGATGTCGGATGCCCGATCGGCGCTGCCTCAGCGCCTGTCGGCTCAATCTCAGTGGGACGACTACCTCGCGCGGTCGGTGGCCTACAACGGCCTCCTCATCGAGATCAGCGGCCAGGGTCCCGACGAGGAGGCATCGCACGGGTTCCTTCCTGAGGAGATTGTCGAGAAGATCCGAGCCTTCAAGCTCGACACCGCGCTGCTTCAGGCGTCCCTGCGTGGTTATCAGTCATTCGGGGCCAAGTTCGCGCTCATTCAGGGTCGGGCGATACTCGGTGACGAAATGGGTCTGGGCAAGACCATTGAGGTCCTTGCGGTGCTCTCGCATCTCTGGGCCCAAGGCGCGACTCACTTTCTCGTCGTGAGTCCGGCCAGTGTCCTGGCCAATTGGGAGCACGAGATCGATCGCCACACCCGTATCGAGCGGACATGGAGGCTGCACGGCCCGGAACGCGATCGCAGTCTCGCCCATTGGAACCGGCTAGGCGGCATCGGTGTCACCACCTTCGATACGCTCCGAGCTCTCGACGCCCCAGCAGCTCGGATCGCGGCGCTGGTCGTCGACGAGGCCCACTACGTCAAGAATCCCGACGCTCGACGTACCCAGGCTGTGCGGTCGTGGCTGGCTCGGTCAGATCTCTCGCTGCTGATGAGCGGAACCCCGATGGAGAACCGCGTCGAGGAGTTTCGCACCCTTGTGCATCACCTCCGACCAGACGTGGCAGCAAACATCCGTACAACGGATGGAGTTGCTGGGGCTAGTGCATTCCGGAGATCAGTTGCGCCCGTTTACCTTCGGCGAAACCAGACGGATGTTCTCGATGAGCTCCCACCCAAGATCGAGACAGCCGAATGGCTTTCGCTTGACGGTCCTGCTGCTGACGTCTACCGGGCTGCGGTCGCGGCGAGGAACTTCATGTCGATGCGCCGAGCTGCGTTCCTCACTGACCGGGCTCATGACTCGCCGAAGCTCAGCCGCCTTCTCGAGATCGCGGGCGAGGCGGCAGACAACGGCCGCAAGGTTGTCGTCTTCTCCTATTTCCGTGACGTGATCGGCCGAGTCCATGCGGCGCTGGGGTCCTTGGCGTTCGGCCCGCTGACGGGCAGCGTGTCGGCAATTCAACGCCAGCAGATTGTGGACGACTTCGCGAGCCGCAAGGATCCCGCGGTCTTGGTGAGCCAGATCGAGGCCGGGGGAGTCGGGCTCAACATCCAGGCGGCCTCGGTCGTGGTCCTGACCGAGCCGCAGTGGAAGCCCAGCACCGAGGATCAGGCCATCGCTCGCTGTCACCGGCTCGGTCAGTTGCGGTCTGTCGAGGTTCGCCGACTGCTCACCGAGAACAGCGTCGACGAACGGATGCTTGTCATCCTCGCCCGCAAGTCGGCATTGTTCGCCGAGTACGTTCGACGGAGCGCCATGAAGGACGCGACGCCCGAAGCCATTGATATCACCGATGACGAGCGCATAACCGAAGCTGCGAGCCAAGCCGAGCAGGAGCGCCGGATCATCGAACTGGAGCGTCGCCGGCTGGGACTCGAGCACGAATGACCGAAGATGCGACGCGCCCCTCAGCCGCTTCCTACAGTTCAGATGTGTCGAAGCTGGAGGATCTCGTTGCCGGATCGATCGCGGACGGGGTCGAACCCGATGGACCGGTCACGGTCGTGTCGGCGGTGTGGCATGGAGATCAGGCCATCACGCTGACGTATCGCGACTCGGCCAACCAGCCCCGAGAGCAGCTTCTCTACCGTTCTGATGAGGGCACGTTTTCGATTCGCGAGGGAACCCGGCGGGCGTGGAGCTTCGATGGTGACGGCCACAGGTTCCGCCTTGCCGCCGAGGCTCGACGTATCCACCTCGCCCACCTCTTCGACCCGTACCTAGCGCTGACTTCCAGCGAAGTCGACCCGCTGCCGCACCAGGTCGAGGCCGTCTACGGCGAGATGCTGTCACGTCAGCCGCTGCGCTTCTTGCTTGCCGATGACCCAGGCGCCGGCAAGACGATCATGGCTGGCCTCTACATCAAGGAGCTCATCATCCGTGGTGACGCCGAGCGGGTGCTGGTGGTAGCGCCGGGAAGCCTTGTCAATCAGTGGCAGGACGAGCTATTCGACAAATTCGGAATGCGCTTCGAGGTAGTCACCAAGGAACACCTCGACAGCACCCACCTCGGCGACGTGTTCCAGGAACGTGACCGGCTGATCTGCCGTGTCGATCAGATCAGCCGCCGTGAGGATCTGGTGGAGCGGTTGGCCCAAACCGACTGGGACCTCGTTGTGGTCGACGAGGCTCATCGCATGTCCGCGCACTTCTTCGGGTCCGAGGTCAAGAAGACGAAGAAGTACCAGCTTGGCGAGACCCTTGGCACCGCCGCCCGGCACCTTCTGCTCATGACCGCTACCCCGCATTCCGGCAAGGAGGAGGACTTCCAGCTGTTCCTGGCCCTGCTCGACAGCGACCGTTTCGAAGGACGTTTCCGCGACGGGGTCCACTCTGTTGACCCCAGTGACCTCATGCGCCGCACGGTCAAGGAGAATCTGCTCACCTTCGATGGCCGGCCCCTATTCCCCGAGCGACGAGCCACCACCGTCGTCTACGAGCTGTCTGACGACGAGATGACCCTCTACGACGAGGTCACCGAGTACGTCCGCGAGCAGATGAACCGGGCCGACCGGCTCGCCGAAGAAGGTCAAGGCCGCCGCGGCAACACGGTCGGGTTCGCGTTGACGATGCTCCAGCGTCGACTCGCCTCGTCTCCCGAAGCCATCTACCAGTCGCTCTCACGGCGTCGGAAACGGCTGGAGAACCGGATCATCGAAGAACGCCAACGGGCTCGCGCGGCAGCGTTCGGAATGACGCCACAGGAACAGCGGCTGTCCTCTCTGCTGTCGGATGACTCGGTCGACGACAGCGGGTTCGACCTCGATGCCTGGGATGACCTAGACGGTGAAGAACAGGAGGAGTTGGAATCTGAAGTCGTCGACGCCGCAACTGCGGCGGCCACCGTCTCCGAACTCGAGTTCGAAATCAAGACGCTCGGTCAACTCGAATCTCTCGCCCGTCGCCTGCGGAGTGAAGGCGTCGACGCCAAGTGGGTCCAGCTCTCAGGCTTGCTCTCGAACGATCAGGCGATGTTCAAGCCCGACGGGTCACGTCGAAAGCTCCTCATCTTCACCGAACATCGCGACACCATGAACTATCTCGTCGACCGGCTCCGCACCTTCCTCGGTGACACCGAGGCCGTCGAGTACATCTCCGGCAGCACTCCTCGCGAGGATCGGCGCAAGACCCAGGCTCGCTTCACCCAGGACGAGACTTGCCTCGTGCTCGTTGCCACCGATGCAGCGGGTGAAGGAATCAATCTCCAACGAGCCCACTTGGTCATCAACTACGACCTTCCCTGGAACCCGAACCGCATCGAACAGCGCTTCGGTCGCGTCCACCGAATCGGCCAGACCGAGGTCTGCCACATGTGGAATCTCGTCGCTGCCGAGACCCGCGAAGCGCAGGTGTACCTTCGTCTGCTCGACAAAATCGAGCAGCAACGAATCGCCTACAAGGGCCAAGTCTTCGACGTGCTCGGAGAAGCACTGAGTGGCGCCGAGCTCCGACGGCTGCTCCTCGACGCCATCCGCTACGGAGAGGACCCCCAAGTTCGCGACCGCATCAACCACGTCATCGACGACACCGTTGAACAACGCATCCGGGACGCCATCGAGCACCCACCTCTCGCCGAAGAGACGATGGCCTTCGCCGACGTCGAACGCGTCCGCCAGGAGATGCAGGAGGCCTCGGCACGACGGCTTCAGCCCCACTACATCCGGGCATTTCTTGTGGCCGCGTTAGCCCATCTCGGCGGAAAGCTCGTCGAGCGCGAGCCTGGCCGGTTCCAGCTGACCAATGTGCCTGCCTCGGTCCGCCAACGCGACCGGCAGATCGGCACCGGTGCACCAGTGCTCACGCGCTACGAGCGCATCACCTTCGAGAAGGAGCTCATCCGTCAGGTTGGCGCCCCTCCAGCTGAGCTTGTGGCCCCTGGCCATCCGTTGCTGAGCGCCACCATCGACCTGATCCTCGAACGACACCGAGGTCTGTTCACTCAAGGAACCGTGCTGGTGGATGACACCGACCAGGGCGACCAACCCCGCGTGCTCATCATGCTTGAACACTCCATCGCTGACGGGCGACCCACACGCAGCCACCCCCACACAGTTGTCAGTCGAAGATTCGAGTTTGTCGAGATCAAGGATGGCGACCACGCCGTCGCTGCCGGCTACGCCCCCTACCTCGACTACCGGCCGCCTAAAGAAGACGAGATCGCTCACGTCGCATCGATCCTCGAATCAGAATGGCTCGATACCGACCTTGAGACCGTGGGACTCGATCACGCCATCAGCGTCGCTGTGCCCGAACACCTCGCCCGGGTTCGGCTCCATACCGAGAATCGCGTTGACGCCACGCTCGCCGCCGTCAAGGAACGACTGACCCGCGAGATCAACTACTGGGACCATCGCGCCAACGAGCTCCAGCTGCGAGCCGACGCCGGCAAGACTCCCCAGGCCAATGCAGATCGGGCTCGCAAGCGAGCCGACCAGCTTGCCCTCCGCCTCGAATACCGCGTTGACGAGCTCCAGGCCGAACGCAGCTTGCGAGCACTCCCTCCCGTCGTGATCGGCGGCGCCCTCGTCGTACCGGCCGGCCTCCTCCGCCGACTCGCGGGAATCGACGAACCTGAGGAGTTCGCCATCACCCGCGCCCAGGTCGAGCGTCGGGCCATCCAAGCCGTGCTCGCCGCCGAAGACCGTCTCGGCTGGGCAGCAGTCGACCTCAACGAGGAGCATCGCAACCACCCTGGCTATGACATCCGGTCACGTCGCCCAGGCCGAGATCACGAACCAGGTGGCATGAAGTTCATCGAGGTCAAAGGCCGCATCGCCGGCGCACCGACGGTGACCATCAGCCGCAACGAGATCCTGACCGGACTCAACGACCCTGCACACTTCGTGCTCGCACTCGTCAAAGTGTCGCCCGACGGCACGGACACCGTCCGGTACCTCCGCAGACCCTTCGACGGACGCAGCGACGACTTCGTCTTCGACGTCACAAGCGTCAATTTCATGTGGTCAGCGCTCTGGGACCGATCCGAGACACCGTCATGATCAGTGCGTACAGGACCGCCGCGACAATGGTCAGGAAGTGCGCGTGAGAAGCCCATTCGGCACTGACACTCGTCCAGCCACCACCGTTGGAGCCACCGCGCCCCATCTGCCAGGCGACAACTAAGCGCGGGCGCTGGGGCCGTAGGAGAGGTGCATCATGTCGCCTTCGGCGAAGCGTGAGGGTCGTAGCGCGCTGATGTCGATTGGGGGCGCGTCTCCCACCTGGTCGACGCCGAGCACACGTGCGGCCACGATCTCGCCGAGGGCCGGCGATAGCTTGAGCCCGTGGCCCGAGAGGCCGACGGCCAGGTACAGGCCGTCCACCGGCGCAATGTCTGAGGCCCAGCCCAGGATGGGGTGATAGTCGGGCGATACGTCGTAGGCGCCGCTGGTGGTACTGACCGTCGAAGCGACGGTCAAGCTCGGGAGGCACTCGGAGATGGCCGCTTCGAGGCGTTCGGCGTGGGCTGCGTGGTCAGCGTCGGAAGCATCGGCGAGCGGGTCGTCGACCACGGGCATCTCCGGCGGGTACGCCACCGCCACGATGTGGCGGCCCATGTCGGGGCGGATCACCAGGTTGGAGTTGCCGTCGGTAATGCAGGTTCCCAGTGCTCGTGCCCCGGCGGGCTGTTCGAGCACGGCCATGTCCAGCCGCCGCCGCTCGACCGGCACCTCCACGCCCAACGGATCGAGCAGGTCGCGCGCCCACGCCCCGATAGCGGCGATCACCACCGGGGCCGCGATCTCGCCGGCCGATGTCGCCACGCCGGCCACGGCGCTGCCGGAGGTCATGATCTCGGTCACGGCGACCGGCGCCAGCACGTGGGCCCCGGCGGCGCTCGCTGCGGTGAGCCAGCTCAGCACCATCTTGGTGACATCGATGTAGCCGCCCTCGGGCTCGTAGGCACCACCGGCGAGACCGTCGGCGTTCACCAGCGGCTCGACCTCGGTGATCTGGCTGCCCACCACGAAGCTGGTATCCACGCCGAGGCTGCGGCCGAGCTCGATGTTGTAGCGCAGGCCGTCGAGCTGGTCCTCGACCACCAGCAGCATGTAGCCGAAGCGGGCGTAACCGGGGTCGCCGAAGCCCACCACCGCATCCCAGTTCTGGATGCAGTGGAATCCCCGCTGCGCGATCCGCACCATCAGTTCGTTGGAGTAATGCTGGCGGATCTGGCCGAAGGTACGACCCGAGATGCCGCCCACCGGCGCCCGGGCATCGACGATGACCACGCGCAGGTCTGAGTGCCGGGCGAGCTGGTACCCGATGCTGGCGCCGGTCACTCCCGCACCGATCACGACCACATCTGCCTCGCGAGGTGCCTCAGTCGTCGGAATGCCGCCGTCTCCGGCGCGGATTGCTTCCATGGCGTTGCCGTTCGACGCGTCCTTCCGGCAGAGCCCGCAAGAAGCGGGATCTATATCGGATAGTGCCAGACCGCGCGGCTAGGACTGCACTTCAGCCAAGGCTCTCTCAGCACCCGCGGCTAGAGCCGCAGCAGCCAGACGCTCCATGTCAGGGCGTGCCTCGCTGATATTGCGCTCTAGCTCGGCAAGAAGCAGCTGCACCCCGGCAACGATGTGTTCAGCCTCAGCGATACCGCGGTACTCCCGGAGGGTGTCCTCTAGGACGTCGCGGATCACGCCAGTCAAGGCCGGTGGACGCAGAGCAGTCGTCGGCAGAAACTCCAGTCCTGCCATCAGCCGACCCACGACCATGATGAACTGCTCTACGGCCCGAGCGTCGATGTCCTCGTTCTTCAGACTCATGTGTTGTCCTGCCTCATCGCGTCAGCAAGCAGCGATGCGAACCGCTGCTGTGCCTCGTCACGCTTCCTGTCTTCCTCCAAGCGCTCTAGGCGCCTATTCTGCTCCGCTCTTTCGTGGTCCGCCAGAGCATTCCGACGCCCCGACACGTACGCCCACCGCGTCATCGGGACGCCGAGCGTTACGCAGATCGCCGCGGTGCTGAGCACCGCTGTCAGCTCAGGCGACATCCGTGTCCGGCCGCGTTGCGTCGGCGGGTGGCTGGTAGCTGAGCAGGTGCTCGATCTTCCCGTCTGCTGTGCGGGTGAGCACATCGAGCGGCGGCGATACCGGCTCGTCTAGCTCGGTTCGGCTGGGTTGGTAGTTGCCGTCCCACACCCGACCGTCACGCCACTTGTCGTCTGCCGCCATGTGTTCAGTGTATTGCTCCGGTGCGGACGGGTATGGGGCGCGTGACCAGCGGCACAGCGTCGCCAGCACAACCCACGCGCAGACGCGCTCGATGAAGCTGCCAGCGCAACGCGGAAACAGGAACCTGGTTCCCGCCAAGGCTGGCACGCGTGTTGGCCGCACTGATTCACCTTGGGACGCCGGGACCGCAGCACAGCGGTGCTGCCGGTCACACAACGCCTGCGGGCTCACCTTCGCGGCTCGGCAGCACAACTCGGTCGGGAACCTCTCGGCCCTCCGGGCAACCACCCACTGAAAGCGGGCCGTCGCCCCGACTCGGCCACCCAAGAGGCCGTCGCCCCTTTGAGCAGGTCACGCTGCATTCGAAGCTGCGCGTTCTCACGGTGCAGCCGCGCGAGCTCGATCCGCTCGCCGGTGGTGAGCCCTTCGCGTTCGCCGCGGTCTACCCGGGTCTGACGGACCCAGTGCCCCAGGTTCGACTCGCCCACTCCCAACGCTCCGAGCCACCGACGCGATGCTGTGGCCCTCATCAAGCACCAGCGCAACAGCGTCAGCCTTGAACTCCTTCGGGAACGATCTTCGAGTCCGACACCCCAGCGGTACCGGCCCCGAACACTGCTCCTCGGTCATCGTCGATATGGCTACCTCTCAATCAAGGTGGCCGGCAAGCGGACCAAGCGGGCAGCGCCACGCCGTTGAAGCGCCGAACTCTGCCGTTGCGGTCATGCTGGCCTGTTCAACCGTGGGCGTCGCCGCCGGGTTCAGCCGTCGGCCAGGTACGACTCCAGCGAGTCGTCGAGTGCCTCTTCCCACGACGTGTGATGCACCGGCGCCTGCGTGCCGGTCACCGGCGAGGTGTGGCCGTGGTCGCGGTAGCCGATGATCGACTGCTTCTTGTGCCCCTTCCAGTCCTTGAACATCTTGTTGATGAGCTGCGTGTTCGGGTCGCCGCAGTCGGTCTGGTCGAGCAGATCCTGGGTGTAGTCGCCCTGGAAGTCGATGGCCCCGTAGTCGTCGGCGACGGCATCCTCGGCGGCCTGGAAGTCGTCGATCCAGCGAGCCTGCTCATCGGCGCTGGGCAGCTCGATGCGGCCCAGGATCACGTCACGGGCGTACCAGGCCTGAGCGTCGAACATGTTGAACGTGTACCACTGGTCCTGCATGCCCAAGTAGAGGACGCGGTTCTCGGGCTGGAACACCACGCCCCGGTAGAGCATCGAGCTGGCCAGCCGGTTGGCGGTCACCAGGCGCAGCTCGTCGTCCATGAACGGGAAGTGGTGCAGGTAGCCGGTGCACGAGACGATGGCGTCGACTTCGGCGCTGGTGCCGTCTTCGAAGTGCACCGTGCGGCCGTCCACGTGGGTGAGGATTGGCTTCTCGCTGATGCCCTCGGGCCAGTCGAAGCCCATCGGCCCGCTGCGTGACGAGCAGATCACCTCCGACGCCCCGTACTTCCACAGCTGCGACGCAATGTCCTCGGCCGAGTAGCTCGACCCGATGACCATCACCACATCGCCCGCGAACTGCACGGCGTCGCGGAAGTCGTGGGCGTGTATGAGCGTGCCCCCGAACGTCTCGTAGCCGGGGTAGTGCGGCATGTTGGGCGTGGAGAAGTGCCCGGTCGACACCACTACCCAGTCGAAGTCTTCGCTGGTGGTGGTGTCGGTGGGGTGATTGTGGGTGGTCACCGTGAAGCCGTCGCCGGAGGCGGACCGGCTCACTCCCCGTACGGCGTGGTTGAACCGGATGCTGTCGCGGATGCCGCTGCGGTTGGCCCGGCCCACGATGTAGTCGTAGAGCACTTCCCGGGGCGGGAATGACGCCACCGGCTTGCCGAAGTGCTCCTCGAAGCCGTAGTCGGCGAACTCTAGGCACTCCTTGGGGCCGTTGGACCACAGGTAGCGGTACATGGAGCCGTGGCAGGGCTCGCCGTGCTCATCGAGGCCCGTGCGCCATGTGTAGTTCCACAGGCCGCCCCAGTCGTCCTGCTTCTCGAAGCAGACGAGTTCGACGCCCGCGGCTTCTGCTGAGCTGTCGCTGGCGAACGCATGCAGCTGCGATAGTCCGCACGGTCCTGCACCGATGATGGCTACCCGTGTCATCTCCGGATCCCCCCTGTGAGTAGACGTTTATGCAATGAGAGTAGAACGTCGCCCAGTCTTGCACCTGCGTGCCCAGCCGCAGGACACTTCCTGCGCCCGCTGCGGGCTCCGGCGTCCGGCTGTGGCAAGCCTCGCGCTTCAGTCTCGGGTGGCGGCGGCGACGGCAGTCGGGGGCGGGGAGAGGTCGATTCTCAGGCGGGCGGTGAGCTGCAGCAGTTCTTGGTCGGTGCGGTCGGCGCTGAGGAACTCGATTAGCTCTTCTTGGCGGGGTTGGCCGAATGCGAGGCGGTAGGCGGCGAGGGCTTTGCGCAGCTGCGATACGGCTGCTGCGTCTCGGCTGAAGGGCAGCACGGGCACGTGGCGCTGGATTTTCGCCGGGCCGTCGTTGAATACCCAGTAGGGCACGATCGCTCCGTCGGCGCCCTGACTCTCATTCGCCGCAGTGTCGAAGAGCCCGTCCCACAGGTCACTGTTGGGCACTGCGCCGTTCGTGAGCAGGCTTGGCCCGAGGGTCGCGGCGAGGTTCCGGCGCACGGCGTGACCCTTGTACCGGTGGACACGCCCCTCGCGCTGCTCCAGGTCGACAGGGTTGGTCGGCAGATTCCAGTGGACGACTGCGTGGCACCACAAATGGAAGTCGAGGCCCTCTTGCCCGACCGATGTGGACGTGAGCACGAACGGCCAGAACGGTGAGTTGAACGCTCTCGAAACGGCCTCGATGCGGGCCTCTCCACCTTCATCGAGTGTCTGGTTGCCGAAGGCGACAGCGAATCTCGTGCGCAGGCGGTGTTCGTCCAATACGAACTCTTGGCCGTTTGGCGCTCGG
>JAJDZE010000188.1 GCA_022824805.1 Acidimicrobiia bacterium
CGACGTGCAGTGGCCCAACGGCGTCATCGATGTGCTGGTGGCCGACGAGGCCGAGGCGATCGTGGCCGCCAAGCAGTACCTGTCGTACTTCCAGGGCTCTGTCGACGAGTGGGAGTGCCACGACCAGCGCGAACTGCGGCACCTAGTGCCCGAGAATCGCCTGCGGGCCTATGACGTGCGCGACATCATCGAGAAACTCTGCGATGTCGATTCGGTGATGGAGCTGCGCCGCGGCTGGGGACCGGGATGCGTCACCTCGCTGGCACGCATCGAAGGGCGCCCGATCGGCGTCGTGGCCAACAACAACCACCATCTCGGCGGCGCCGTCGATGCCGACACCGGCGACAAGGCCGCCCGGTTCATCCAGCTCTGCGACGCGCACGACATCCCGCTGCTGTTCCTGTGCGACACGCCGGGGATCATGGTGGGCCCCCAGGCCGAGTACGAGGCCACGGTGCGCCATGCAGCCCGCATGTTCGTGACAGCGGCCAATGTGACGGTGCCGTTCATGACCATCGTGCTGCGCAAGGGCTACGGGCTGGGCGCCCAAGCCATGGCCGGCGGCAGCTTCAAGGCGCCGACGTTCACCGTGTCATGGCCGACCGGCGAGTTCGGCGGCATGGGCCTCGAGGGCTTCGTGAAGCTGGGCTACCGCCGCGAGCTCGAGGCCATCGAAGACCCTGAGGAACGCATTGCGGAATACGAGAAGCGAGTGGCCCGGCTATACGAGCAGGGCAAGGCCGTCAACACGGCCACGTTCTTCGAGATCGACGATGTGATCGACCCCGCCGAGAGCCGCGACTGGATCCGCATGGCGCTGCTTGCCGCCCCCAAGCCGCCCCCACGCACCGGCAAGAAACGCCCCATGATCGACACCTGGTAACACCGGAGGCTGCGGCCGGTGCGCAGCAGGCGGGAATCAGGCCAGGAGTTCGGCGATGGCGAGTTCGGCTATGCGGTCGCTGTCGTAGCCGAGCGTCTCGGTGAGGATGTCGAAGGTGTGCTCGCCGAGCGTCGGGCCGCCGTAGGTCACCTGGGCGGGGGTGCGGGACAGCACGAAGCGGGAGGCGTCCACGACGGTGGTGCCCTGCTTGGCGTGGGGCACTTCCACCTGCTGGCCCCGGTGGATCACCTGCGGATCGACGGTGTACTCCGGCGAGTTCTGCACGATGTGCGCGGCCACGCCGACGTCCTGCAGGCGGTGCATCAATGCCACGCCGTCGTGGCCCCGCGCCCACCCTGCGATGATCTCGTCGAGCTCGTCGTGGCGCTCATGTCGCTCCGCCAGGCTCAGATCGCCCATATCGCCGCGGCCCATCAGCGCGGCCAGCGACTGCCATTGGGCGTCGTCGACGCACGAGATGGCGATCCAACTGTCGTCGGCCACGACAGCGTGGAACTGATCGCTGGCGGCTGTCTGGTAGACGCCCTGGGGCGCGATGTGCCGGTCGCGGTTGCCCACCCGATGCGCCACCCTGCCGTTCACGGTGCGGTCGAGCACCGCCGGCGCCATCAGGTGCAGCGCCGACTCGGCCTGGGACATGTCGATGTACTGACCCTCGCCGGTGCGGCGCCGGTGCTCCAGCGCTCCCATCACCGCGGCCACAAGCCAGCGGGGCGAGGTGTAGTCGGTGTAGGCGCCGAACGGCCCGCACGGCGCCCGGTCGGGCCAGCCCACCGGGTAGAAGAACCCCGAGATCGCTGCGGCCATCGTGCCGAAGCCCGCCAGCATCGCCAGCGGCCCGGTCTGGCCCATCAGGCAGCTCGACGCCATGATCACGTCGGGCCGGCGCTCGCGCACCTGCTCCCAGCCCATCCCGAAGCCGGCCATGCCCTTCGGCGAGAACGACTCCACAATCACGTCGGCCCAGTCGATGAGATCCCAGATGACATCCAACGCCGCCGGCTTGGACATGTCCAGGCAGATGCCCCGTTTGCCGGCGTTCATGTTGTTGTAGAGCGCCGAGTACTCCGGATCGCCGATGTCATCGCGGAACGGCTGCAACGAACGGGCCACCTCCAGACGGGTTTCGGACTCCACCCGGACGATGTCGGCGCCGTAGTCGGCCAGCACCCGCGCCGCCGCAGGCCCTGCCATCGCCCACATGAAGTCGAGCACCTTGACGTTCTCCAGCGGGCGCGCAGCCGACGCCGTCTGAGCGCTCACGTCAGCGCCGGTTGCCTCGATGCGGGACCTCGCCCGCACCGGCGCACCTTCGACTTCGGGTTCAAGCTCGGCCAGAACCGCGCCAGTGTGCTCACCCAGCTTGGGCGGCGGACCGAGCGGCTGCATCGGCGTGGCGCTGAAACGGGCAAAGCGGCCAGGGTAGGTCACCTCGAGCACCTCGTCGCCGTCGCTGTGGGCGACTTGGCGAGCGTCTACGTCCTGAGCGTCGGCGCTTGAGGTGCCAATCTCCTGAGTGACCGTCTCCCAGTACTCACGGGCGGCCAGTTGGTGCGATTTCACCACCTCATCAGCGGTCCACACCGGGGTGATCAGCACCCGCCGGCTCATGGCCGCATCCAGCAGCTCGGCCTTGGTCTTGGTGGCGAAGAAGTCGTGCAGAATCTGCTTCAGCCGGTCGTATTCCGAGATCGGTTCGCGACCGTCCAGCAGCATCATGGCGTACTCGGTCCAGTTCTTGTCGCGGGTGGCCTCGTCGCAGAAGCCCTCCTCGCATACCCAGTCCATGAGGCTCTGGGTGAAGGCACGGAAGCCCGGCCCGAACAGGAACGTGACCGACGCATGCCCGTCTTTGCACGGCCACATCAGCTGGACATGGAGGCCTTCCACCAGCACACCGCCCGCGCGACGGGTCGGCGGCGTTGCACCCAACGGCGTCGACAGCGCATACGACTGGCAGGCCTGATTCATACTCTGCTGGGCCGACATGTCCACGTGCTGGCCGAGGCCCGAGACGGTCTGGCGCTCCCACAAGGCGATCAGGGCCGCCCCCGCAGCCTCCGAGGCCGCATTATGGAACGCCTGCGGGAACAGGCCCCCGGTGCGCACCGGCGCCCGGTCGGAGTCGCCGGTCATCGCCATGTTCACCGCGGAGGCCTGCAACGTCAGGTCCGAGACTGCCCAATCGGCCTTGGGCCCGTCGGAGCCGAACGGCGAGATCGACACGTACACCAGCTCGGGATTGATCTCAGACATGGCGCCCCAGCCCAGCCCCAGGGCCTCCATGCGGCCCGGGCCGGCCGATTCGATCAGGACGTCGGCCGCCGCAGCCAGATCCCGCAGCGTCGTTGCGCCGTCGTCGTCCGCTAGGTCCAGCACCACGCTTCGCTTGCCCCGGTTGTAGGCCCAGTGATGCAGCGAACGCTCGGGACCGGGGACATCGCCCGCGAAGGGGGCCAGCCGCCGGGCAGACGAACCCTCGGGCGGCTCCACCGCGACCACATCGGCACCCATCTGAGCGAGGATCGCCCCGCACAGATGGCCCCGCTCGTCAGTCAGGTCGAGCACCTTGAACGGGCTCAGCATCGAGGCGGTCTCAGAATCACTCGCAGCTTCAGGCATCCGCACATTTCAGCACGCACGCGCCGCGCCGTTGGGCTTGGGTGCCAATCCCTAGCGCAGCAACCCAAGGGCTATTCGAGCAGTTCGGCTACGGCGAGTTCGGCGATGCGGTCGCCGTCGTAGGCGAGCGTCTCGGTGAGCACTTCGAAGGTGTGCTCGCCGAGCGTCGGCCCGCCGAGGTCCACCTGGGCTGGAGTGCGAGACAGCACGAAGCGCGTGTTCTCGACCGTCGTGGTGCCCTGCTTGGCGTGGGGCACCTCGACCAGCGCGTTGCGGTGCAGCAGCTGCGGGTCCACGGTGAACTCGGGCGAGTTCTGCACGATGTGGGAGGCCACGCCCGCGGCTTGCAGCTCGGCCATCAGCTCGTTGCCGTTGCGGTCCCGGGTCCACGCCGAGATGACCTCGTCGAGCTCGTCGTGCTGCGTGTGACGTTCGGCAACACTCAGCGACGCGAGGTCGTCGCGACCCATCGCGCCTGCCAGCGCGGCCCACTGACCGTCATCGAGGCAGGAGATCGCAATCCAATTGTCGTCGTGGTCCTCGCCGGCTGAGCTGCCTGCGGCGGTCTGGTACGCACCCTGGGGCGCGAACACCATGTCCCGGTTGGCCGCCGATTCCCAGATGCGGCCGTTGGTGGTCCGCTCGAGCAGGGCCGGCGCCATCAGGTGCAGCGCCGCCTCCGACTGGGACAGGTCGACGTACTGCCCACGGCCGGTCTTGCGCTTGTACTCCAGCGCCCCCATCACCGCAGCCACCAGCCAGCGGGGCGAGGTGTAGTCGGTGTAGGCCGTGAACGGGCCGCACGGCGCCCGGTCCGGCCATCCCACCGGGTAGAAGAACCCGGAGATCGCCGCTGCCATGGTGCCGAAGCCTGCGAGCAGCGCCAGCGGTCCGGTCTGGCCCATCAGGCAGCTCGACGCCATCACCACATCGGGCCGCCGCTCGTGCACCTGTGGCCAGCCCATGCCCCAGCCGGTCATTGCCTTGGGCGAGAACGACTCCAAGATCACGTCAGCCCAGTCGATGAGATCCCAGATGACCTCCAGCGCCTCGGGCTTGGACATGTCGAGCGCCAAGCCACGCTTGCCTGCGTTCAGGTTGCTGAACAGGCCCGAGCCGTCCGGGTCGCCGACGTCGTCGTGGAACGGCTGGATGGAGCGCACAGCGTCGAGCTTGTTGGCCGACTCCACCCGGATCACCTCGGCGCCGTAGTCGGCGAGCACCCGCGACGCCGCCGGTCCGGCCATCGCCCACATGAAGTCGAGCACCTTGACGCCCTCGAGCGGTGGCGAGGTGTGCGCCACCGGCGCAATCGAGGCAGGCACCGCGGGCAGGCGTTCCGATGCGCCCAGCTCAGCGAGGACTTCATCGGTGTGCTCACCCAGCATCGGCGACCGCGGCAGGTTGACGAGCGGGGTCTCGGTGAACTTCGCAAACGGGCCGGGATAGCGCACCGCAGCGGGATCGAACGAGCCAGCGCCGGCATCGGGCACCACATCACTGTGGTCGACGTCCTCCCAATACTCACGGACCGCCAGCTGCTCGGAGTCGACCACCTCGCCCGTCGTCGACACCGGGGTGATGAGCAGTCGGCGGCTCATAGCCGCATCGAGCAGCTCAGCCTTGGTCTTGGTGGCGAAGAACTCGGTGAGGATCTGCTTGAGCCGCTCGTACTCGGTGACCGGCTCGCGGCCGTCGAGCAGCATCATGGCGTACTCGACCCAGTCCTTGTCCCGGGTGGCTTCGTCGCAGAAGCCCTCGTCGTGCACCCAGTCCATGAGGTTCTGGGTGAAGGCACGGAAGCCTGGCCCGAACAGGAATGTCACCGACGCGTGCCCGTCGGCGCAGGCCCACATGAGCTGGATGTCGATGCCCTGCAGGCTGGCGCCGCCCGCGATGCGCTGGGTGACGGTGGCGTTCAGCGAGGTATTGAGCGTCGACGACATAGACGCCTGGCTCATCGACTGCTGCGCGGACATGTCGATGTGCTGGCCGAGCCCCGAGCGTGTCTGGCGTTCCCACAGAGCAATGAGCGCTGCGCCGGCCCCTTCGGAGGCGGCGTTGTGCATGGCCTGGGGCAGCGTGCCGCCCGCCCGCAGCGGTGCACGGTCCTTGTCGCCGGTGACGGCCATGTTCACCGCAGAGGCCTGTAGCACCAGATCCGACGCCACCCAGTTGGCTTTCGGCCCATCGCTGCCAAACGGCGTGATCGAGACGTGGATGAGCGCCTGGTTGAGCTCGGCCAGGACATCGCGGCCGAGGCCCAGCGCTTCACCCTCACCCGGCTTGAAACACTCGAACACCACGTCGGCCCCGGCGATAAGCGCCTTGGCCTGCTCGACACCTTCGGCCGTGCTCAGGTCGAGCACCACGCTGCGCTTGCCCCGGTTGTAGGCCCAGTGGTGCAGCGAGCGCTCCGGGTCGGCGACGTCGCCAGCAAAGGGGGCCAGAGTTCGAGCGGACGAGCCTTCGGGAGGCTCGATCGCAATCACATCAGCGCCCATCTGGGCCCAGATCGCCCCGGCCAGATGGCCGCGCGCGTCGGTCAGATCGATGACCCGGTAGTCCGCCAGAACGCCCCGAGCATCAGTGTTCGTATCCCCAGTCATGCACACATTTCAGCACGCTGACCGACCCGACAAGTCCGCGTACATCAAGGCATAGGCAACGGCCGAGAGCGCACCGAGGATGGGTCCAGCAATCGCGTTCGAGATGAAGTCCCCGTAGGGGCTCGGCAGCGCGAGCAGGCCAAGCCACAGGACGAGCCCCACTGCAATGTTCGCCAGGATGATCAGTACCGACCGGCCCCACGTCGCCGCCATGTTCCCAGCGAGCAGTCGCCACCATCTCGGAAAAGACGGGAAACCTGGCTCTAGGTAGGCGATGACGAAGTGCATCTGCACCAGTGGCATGAAGTACAGGATCGTGACCACGATCGCGATGACGAGAAACGCCACTCCCAGATACGGATGCATGAGCGACAGCACGAGCATGGCAATGCCGAGTGCGATGAGCAGCGCCACAAACACGGCGAAGTACACGACCGACAGCAGGAGAGCCTTCGGCATCCGTGCCAGCCCGATGCGGAATGCGTGTCCTATCGCCGAAGGGCGACCCTCGACGTCATCCAGTGCGACCAGCGAGAAGGCGATGGTCGTCACCCAGCCCAGCAGCCCGATCAGCAGGCCCGCTGCCAGCAGCAAAGCTGCGCTGACGAGGCGATCCCCTTCGACCGATTCGAGCCACGTTTCGACCGCCGCTTCAATCTCTTCGCTCTCGACCTCTTCCTTCGCCGTCAGGTCCATGAACTCCTCGAACCTGGGGTTCTCGATGATCTCGTCGTTGACGATGTCGAGGGCCGACGTGAACGCAACGAGAGAAACGACGGCTACCGCAGCCGCCACGATGGCGATGACCGCAATCTCACGAAAGCGCCGAGCCACAACGCCGAAGGTGCCCCCGATCAGGTCCGGAATAGGCCGGTGCCGCAGCTCGCCCGATGCCACGGCGAGATGCTAGGCCGACTGCGATATGGGGGCGTTGTTTCCGGCGCCCATTTCCTCGGTCCGTGTGACGCCCTTTTCCATGACGGCTCTGCCGGCAGAGATTCCCGCCAAATCGGCATAGAGGAGCGTGAAGGCTGTTGTCAGGACGATGTTGACGATGACCACCGTGACGACGCTGAAGCAGAACCAGCCGAGACTTCCAAGGTCAACGGCAACAAGCGCCCATGCCGCAGTGCTCGCAGCCGGGACGATCTGCCAGAGCAGCACCCTGCCCAAGACAGCAGCACGCTGTCCTCGCACGAGTCGACGCGCCCTGCGGAATCTGGGACGTCGTTCTTCGATCTTGATCGCAGTGAAGTAGACGTTGATCTGCGGCGCCGCGTAAGCGACGACGCCTGCGGTCAAGTACAGCCACACGGTGAACGCACCAAGGTCCCGTTCGAACAGGTACAGCTGCAGGAAGAACACCGGTGCGGCGAATACCGCAAACACGAGAAGGCCGTATATGAGATTGACGGTGATCACTCTGGGAAGTCGACGCACGGCCAGTCGCAGAGCCGCACCCGGCGCGACCGTACCGCCGGATTCGGACTGGACGACGAGATGCGCCAATGCCGTGGTGAACAGGTACGAGCCAATGGCACCAACAACCAAGCTCACCGGGCTCGCCAACAAGAAACGCAGCTGAAAGTCGCCGTCGACAGTGTCATCGAAGAGCGGTCGAAGCGCCCAGCCGTACACGAGCGACAGGATGGCCAAGGCGGCCACCGCGGGCAGCGCCACGACGAGAGCGCTGCGCAAGTTCCGAACGGCGAACCTGAAGGTGTCGCGGATGAGCGCTGAGATCGGCCGCAACCTGCCCGGGTCCGCTTCGGAGGGCTTGGTCCAGAAGAACGGTTCAGGCGGATCTGCAGGCGGTGCGTCGGGAGCTTCGATCAGGTCGGCCGGCTCGGCTCTCGGAATCTGGCGAATGATCTGCGGCATTCCCAGCTGAGGTGGCCGCCCGACAGGCATGGATTGAAACCAGCGAAGAGATCGGCAGAGATCCGGTGGCGCAGGATCGAAACTGACGCGCCAGCGTCAGCTCGGCGACTCGACCTCGGCCGGCGCCGAATGCTCTCCGGTGAGCAGATCGGCGTAGATCAACAGGTGGAACACCGCACCCAGCACGAAGATGAGCGGGAAGATGACGGCGTTGATGAAGAGATCGCCGTACAAGGCGGGCAGCGGCAGCGCGCCCAGCCCGGCGCCAAGCCCGAAACCGACCATGTTTGCCGCGATCCCCAGCAGCATGACCCGTCCCCAGATTGCCGCCTTCCGGCCACGGATGAGCCGCCACCAGCGCCGTGGCGAGGGAATGCGAGGCTCGACGTAGGCCATCACGAAGTAGACAATCAGCAGCGGCCAGAAAACCACGGACGCCACGAAGTACGCCAGCAGCCAGACGATGCCGAGCGGGGGTGCGAGCCACAGCAGCAACACGCCGAGGCCGCACCCCACCAAGCACGTGACGACGCCGACGAGCACGGACAGGCCAAAGATCTTGGGCATGCGTCGCACGGATGCTGCGAGCGTTTGTCCGAAGCGGATGGGCCGGCCTCGGACGTCGTCGAGCGCCAAGCGTGAAATGGCGATTTCCTGCACCAGGAAGCCAAGACAGCACGCGAACGCGAACGCGAAGAGCAGGACGATCGCCGTGGTCGTCGGCGTGACATCGAAAGACTCAAGCCACGCGTCGAAGTCGACCACCGCGCCGCCTGTCGGGTCAGTGAGTTCGGAGATCTTGGAGAAGAACTTGCCGCCGAACAGTGCGTTCAACCCCAAGAACAGCATCACGAACGCCACGACGTAGCCCGCAACGCCGATCAGAACGAATTCGCCGAAGGGTCGCCAGCGCCGTCCGATGAGCGATAGCGAGTCGCGAATGAGATCAGGTATCCGCCGCAGCTCGCCGGGCTCGAGCGGTCGATGATGCCACTGAGGCCGTTCGAGGTTGAATCCAGGAGGCGGTGCAGGCCGTGGTCGCCCGGGCGGAGGCGTTGACCAGCGTCCGGCCTCGTCATCGTCCTGGGAGGGCGGCGGCACGGATCGGGGTCGCTCGTCGCTCTCGGCCATGGCCAGATGTTAGGTCCTCCGTCACTCCTGATGGCCGGCAAGGAAGGCGCGTAGCGTCGCAGACATGGACAACAAGGCACCTGGGTTGATTGCACCGCTGCCGGGGAGCTTGCCGCCGCACCGGGTGAGGTACCTGCCGATCGTGGACCGGCCCCGTATCCGGTGGCCGCACGACGCGCGGGTGGCGCTGTGGATCGCCCCGAACGTGGAGCACTACGAGTTCCTGCCGCCACGTGATCCTCAGCGCAACACTTGGACGCGCTCGCCGCATCCCGATGTGCAGGGATACGGCTACCGCGACTACGGCAACCGGGTGGGCTTCTGGCGCATGACAGAGGTGCTCGACCGCTTCGGCGTGGTGGCCACGGCCTCCACCAATCTCGCCGTGTTCGACCACTACCCCGAAGTGGGTGCTGCGATGGTCGAGCGCGGGTGGGAGATCATGTCCCACGGGATCTACAACACTCGCTACATCTCCTCGATCGACGAGACCGCCGAGCGGGCGTTCTACATCGAGTGCATCGAGGCGCTGCGCAGCCACACCGGGCAGCAGCTGCGGGGCATGCTCGGCCCTGCGGTATCCAACACCGCGGCGACGCCCGACTTGATGGCCGAGGCCGGGTTGATCTACCACGCCGACTGGTTCCACGACGACCAGCCCGTGCCGCTCGCAACCCGCAGCGCGCAGCGGCTGGTGTCGGTGCCCTATTCGATGGAGCTGAACGATGTGCCGCTGTTCACCCAGCACCACGACACGAGCGAATTCGTGGCGATGGCCAAGGCCCAGCTCAATGTGCTGCGCCGCGAAGCCGACGACGACGCCGGCGGTCGGGTGATGTGCGTGGCGTTGCACCCCTACCTGATGGGCATGCCGCACCGGGTCGACGGGCTCGCGGCGATGCTCGACTACTTGATGAGCCACGACGACGTGTGGCAGACCACCGCCAGCCAGCTCGCGCAGCACTTCATCGACCATCACTACGACGACTTCGCCGTCCACGAGCCTGAGCCGGTTCCCGCAGGACGGCGTGACGCCGCCATAGCGGCAACAGCGCGCGACGGGCGGAACCTCGACGAAACCGAGGCATGGCGTGCCAGCACAGCCAGGACGCGAGAGTCTTCGACGGCTCAGCCGAACCCTTCACCGACGACGGCATCCCAGCATGAGGGCACGCTCGTCAATCCGGCACACGAAGCCCAGCCGGGCGCCAAGCCATACAGGTTCGGCCCTGCTCAGCACCAGCACGGCATGGACCACCCCTACTACGACTGGTCGCCACTGCCGAGCCGGCCACGGTTCGAGTGGCCCGGACGCAGCTCGCTCGCCGTCGGCGCGGTCGTGGTGCTCGAACACGTCGAGTGGGCGCCTCCCCCCGACGCCTACTCGCTGCGCCGTCGCAGCGGCGGGCTGGCACGCCTGCCAGCCCCCGACTACCCCCAGCTCACCATCCGCGAGTACGGCCACCGGGTCGGCATCTTCCGCCTGCTCGACCTGCTGGAACGGCACGGCATCGCAGCCACCGTCGCCGTCGACGCGCTGACCGCGGAGAACTACGGGTGGCTGGTCTCGCACTTGGTCGAGCGCGGATGCGAGATCGCCGGGCGCGGCGTTGCTGCTACCCGGCTCATCACCTCCAAGAATTCCGAGGACGAGGAGCGGGACGCCATCACCCGATGCCTCGACGCGATCGAGTCCGCGGCCGGTGTCCGCCCGACCACATGGTTCTCCGCCGAGGGGGTCGAGTCGTTCCGCACGCCGGCGCTTCTGGCCGAGGCCAGGATCGACACCCTGCTCGATTGGCCCAACGACGAGCAGCCCGTACTCATGACGACGGACGGCGTGCTGCCGGGCGTTGTTCGGCCGGCAGGCACGGCGCCGATGGTGTCGCTGCCGCTGTTCCTCGAAGCCGACGACGAGTTCGCCCTGTGGCACCGGCGTGTGTCACTCGACGGCTGGCGCGAGATCATCACCGGCGCCGCAGCCCGTATGCACCAAGACGGCACCAAGTACCCCGCCGGAAGCCGTCTGCTCATGCTGACCCTACGTCCCTGGCTGGCAGGGCAACCCTTCCGCGCCCAGGCGCTCGACAAAGCGCTTGCCCAGGTGACCGCTCTCGGAAGTCTCCACACGGCGACCGCAAGTGAGCTGGCCGCCCAGACCCGTTCGGTGTTGAGCTGAAGCGGACTGCTCGTCAGTCGATCAGTTCTGCGTGATCCGCGGCTCGATGTGCAATCTCACGCTCGTACTCCGCTTCGCGATTGGCCAAGTAATCGTCTGCATCGGCAAGCAACTGGCCAGCGTCAGGACGCCCCCGGACGAACTCTTCGTGCCATTCCGACGTTGGACGGAGGTCGAGAGGCCGGTGCCGACGGAATTTCGCCATCACCGTGACCCTAGCAACAGGCAGTTTCCTGAGAAGTCGCATCCTGCAAGTCCTCATACATCTGTTCCAAGTGTTGGTCAAGCAACGCATCGGCTCGACGGATCATCTTCCTGTACCAAGAACGCCTGCCTCCGCTACGCGCCTTGTCGCCACCACAGAGCAGAATCGCCCTCTGTTGTGTGTCGAACGCAAAGAAGCCCCGCAGTGTGTCCGACGGGCGCAACTCCTTCATGTTCGAATGCCGAGAATCCGACACTGAATCGGCATGCGGCCTGCCGAGCTGAGGTCCTCGTTCGGCGAGGAGCTGTTGCAGGCGGGCGAGGCGAGCTTGGTCTCGAACCGCCAAGGAGGACCGCCAGTCCCTGAACTCGTGCGTGTCGAGCAATTCCCACATGCGGCACGCACCATAGGAGCCCGGCCTGACTCGTCAACTGGGGTTTTCTGATGGATTCCAGATGATCTGAGGCATGTTCGACTAGCTAGGCCAGACGCCAGGTTCCTGGCTCGGGGACGGGCAGGCCGAGGTGGTTGCGCAGCGTGTTGCCTGCGTACTCGGTGCGGAACAGTCCGCGGCGCTGCAGTTCGGGCACGACCAACTCGACGAAGTCCTCGAACGCTCCAGGCATGTGCGTGCCCGCAATCACGAACCCGTCGACCGCACGCTCGGTGAACCACTCCTCGAAATGGTCGGCCAACTCGACGGGGCCGCCCACGGTCGGATGGGCCAGCCGGCCGCGGCCCGATACCTGCACGAAGTCACGCACGGTGGGATTGGCCCTCCCGGTGATCTGCAGCACTTGGTTGCGGATGCCCTGGATGCCGGTCATCGCATCGAGGTCGTCGTCGGAGAGCGGCTCGTCGAGATCACGGCTCGCGAAATCGAAGTTCAGTCCCTCTGACAGCAGCGAGAGGTCGTCCACCAGCGTCGGCAGCTGGTCGTAGGCGGCACGACGGTCCTCGGCCTCGGACATGGTGCGGCCCACTACCGGGAATGTCAGGTTGGTGATCTTCACTTGGTCGGGGTTGCGGCCGAGCGCCTCAATCTGCGACTTCACCGCGGCGTAGTGCTCCACGGCAGCCTCCAGTCGCACCTGGCTCACAAACAGCAGCTCGCCCCAGCGGGCGGCAAAGGTGGTGCCCCGGCCGCTCTGGCCGGCTTGGATGACCACCGGGTGCCCCTGCGGGGTGCGCGGCACCGTGAACGGACCGCGAGACGAGAACCACTGTCCCCGGTGGTCGAGGCGGTGCACCCGGCCGCCATGCGCGTACAGCCCGCTTGCCCGGTCCGCGGCGATGGCGTCGGCCTCCCACGTGTCCCAGTGGCCGTGCACCACCTCCATGAACTCGTCGGCACGGTCGTATCGCTCGTCGTGCGCGGGCGCTTGAGCAAGGCCCATGTTGCGCGCCTCGTTGTCGTTGACCGAGGTGACGACGTTCCACGCCGCCCGACCGCCCGTGAGGTGGTCGAGCGTGGCGAACACACGGGCCACGTGGAAGGGCTCGTAGTAGGTGGTCGAGTAGGTAGCACCCAAGCCGAGCCGGTTGGTAGCCATGCCCATTGCCGTGAGCACTGTGACTGGGTCGAGCTTCACGCAGCGGATGCCCGCTTCCACCGTGTGCCGGTGGTCGCCGCCGAACATGTCGGGCATCGCCAGCCGGTCATCGAAGAAGCCGAGATCGAAGCAGCCCGCTTCGAGCACCTGGCCGATGTGGCGGTAGTAATCGAAGCTCGTGACATCGTGTCGGGCGTCGGGATGCCGCCAGGCGGCAGGGATGGTCGTGCAGTTCTGCGCCTGCAAGAAGCCCACCAGCACGATCTGACGCTGAGTGTTCACGCCCAGCGATGGTAGAGAGCAATCGCACCCGAGGGCGGCTCACCGGCGGCTCCGGGCCGCAGTCGCTGCCGAACCGCTGCGCCGGTGCCAGCGCGGACAGCCAGGCCGCCGCCTCCTGCCTGAGCCCGCTGTCGACCGGGGTGCGAGACTCTCCGGCTATGCCGGAACGATCCGCACGGGAGCCCGTCAGCGAGATTGCGCACGATGCCGCGTTGCGGGAACGGCTGGCAGCCAACCTGGCCCGCCACGTCGTGCGGCGGCAGCCGAGCGAAGGTCGCAAGCACGCCGCTGTGGCGGTGATCGTGCTGGACAGCGACGCTCTGCTGCACGGTGTCGATCCGCTGGTCGGCGGGCTGAACGCCGAGGAGCGGCGCGCCTTGCTCGATGAGATTCCCGGCGCAGCGGGCGATCCGACCCTCACGGGCGACATCGAGGGCACCGCGGGAGGCGCCTCCGTGCTGCTGACTCGGCGAGGCTCACACCTGCGGGGCCATCGCGGCCAGTGGGCGCTGCCAGGCGGTCGGGTGGACGACGGCGAGACAGTGCTCGAAGCGGCCATCCGCGAGTGCTCCGAAGAGGTCGGCCTGGAGCTGACCGGCGATGACCTGCTCGGCCGGCTTGACGACTACCCCACCCGCTCGGGCTATGTCATCAGCCCGTTCGTGTTCTGGCTGTCTGATGACCGGGCGCCGGTGGCGAACCCAGCAGAAGTGGCCTCGGTGCATCGAGTCTCGCTGTGCGAGCTCACACGGCCAGACTCTCCCCGATTCGTGAGCATCCCCGAGAGCGACCGGCCCGTCGTGCAGGTACCGATCGGCGGCGACCTGATCCACGCCCCCACCGGTGCCGTGCTCTACCAATTCCGCGCCGTCGCCTACGACGGCCTCAACACCCGCGTCGACGAACTGGAACAGCCCGTATTCGCCTGGCGCTAGCCATGCGGCACGAATGCCATAGCTGCGGAGGCGGCAGGAGACTCTGCGACGTTGCGACCTTCTGGATCGCTGGTCGCTGGTCGCTGGTCGCTGAGGATCCTGCCGCCTGCGCAGCGGGCGCACATGCTTGAGGGCCACCTAACCGAGCACGGACATCGACGAACCGTGGAGGTCGCGGTTGCGTGAGAACGTGCCCATGTCGATGTCGAAGCCGGTGTGCTTGCCAGCCACCACGACCGGATCCGCGTCGTGGTCGTGGCCGGCTTCGACCGCCCCAATCAGCTCGGCCATGCAGTGGCCGGCCACCGCAGCATTCTTGAACTGATTGCCGCTGGTGCCGATGGCCACGTAGAAGCCGTCGAGCGAGGTGCGGTCGTAGATCGGAATCCAGTCGTCGGTCACGTCGTACACGCCCACGATGCCCCTCGGCTGGTGCGGCATGCCAAGGTCGGGCATGCGCCGAGCGAACCGCAGCACGTGGGTTTCCCACTGCTCGCGGGTGAGGTCCTGCGAGCAATCGTCGACCTCGTCGGCGGTGAGCCATTCCAGGTCTGCCATGTCGAGTTCGAGCGAGCCGATCAGGATGTTGTTGCCCACCTCGGGCCGCACGTAGCAGCCGCAGTCATCGTCGGCCATCGCCGCGCCGACGTGCTCGAAGTCGAACCCAGCCGGTGAGGGCACGTGGTACACCTCCTTGCGCTGCGGCCGGGTGCTGACCGTCATGTCGTCGAGCACGTCGGCCAGTTCGTTGATGGCGCTGCTGTGCGGACCGGCCACGTTCACGACGACCGGCGCGGCCAGCACCTCGCCATCCGCCAGCACGACGCCCTCGGCTCGACCTGATCCGGCGATCCCCACGACGGTGGCGCCGAAGCGAAACTCTGCCCCTGCGGCTTCCGCCGCCAGTCGAAGATTGTGGGCTGCGAGCTGCGGGTCGCTGACGTAGCCGGCTTCGGGCGTCCACAGCGCACCGTCCAGCTGTGATGTCGGATCGGACCAGAAGTCGGGATCGGCGATCTGCCGGGGCGGGCCGAAGCGCGACAAGTCGAAGTGCCCGAGCCGGGCGGCGGCCTCGTCGCGATCCCAGATCTCGTAGGGCACGCCGAGCGCCTCGAAGTGCGGCACGGGCAGCAGGTGCGGGCCGTCACCGCTGATCAGCGTCAGCATCCCGCACTTGGTGAACGTGGAGTAGCCGGCCTCATCGCAGTCGCCGATGTGAGTGGGCCAATTCAGCCAGTACTGCAAGCCCTCATACGACATCGCCACCCCCGCCCGGGTGGAATACGTGAAGCGCACAATGGCCGATGAGGCGCTGGTGGAACCCTGGCCGGCCCCTGGGTTCCGGTCGACACCCACCACCCGCCAGCCACGCCGGGCCATCTCACAAGTGACGGCGTTGCCGATGACACCCGCCCCGATAACGATGGCGTCATAGTTCTGCTTGCTCATCGGCTCAGCCTCTTGCGGCCGCCGCAGAGCCTGGAAGGCATGGGGTGGGCAATTCCCGTCTCAGCCGATCTGTTCTTCTTGCCGTCGCACGGATCGAGAAGCACGGCGCGGGCACTTCCGGCTTCAGCCGATGCGGATCGGCTTGTCGATCGCCGCGGTCAACACCTCGGGATCGCCGTCGGTCACCAGCACGTCGTCCTCGATGCGGATGCCGCCGAAGCCCCGCAGCTCGTCGACGCGCTCCCATACGACGCTCTCGACGAACTTCTCCCGTCGGGCCGGGTCGCACAGCAAGGCGTCGATGAAGTAGACGCCGGGTTCGACAGTGGTCACCATGCCCGGCCCGAGCACTCGACCCGGTCCCAGCTTGGACAGCAATGGATCGTCGCTCGGTTCCCGGCTGTAGGGGACGCTCGTGATGTCGTGCACCGACAGCCCCAGCAGGTGGCCGAGTCCGTGGGGGAAGAACAGCGCGACAGCGCCCTGGGTCACCAGCTCTGCTGGGTCTCCGCGCAGCAGCCCCAGCTCGACCAAGCCGGCGCCGAGGATGCGGGCGGCGGCCAGGTGCACTTCCCGCCAGACGTTGCCCGGCCGGCACATGTCGATCGTCTGCTGCTGGGCGCTGAGCACCAGCTTCCACAGGAACTCTTGCTCGTCGGTGGGATCGGCACCCACGACCATCGTGCGGGTGACGTCGCTGGCGTAACCGCCGAATTGCGCTCCGGCGTCGATGAGCAGCAGATCGCCAGCCTCGACGGTCCGGGTCGCGGGACGCAGCGGATCATCGCCCGCGTAGACGTAGTGCAGGTAGGCACCGTGCGGCCCAGAGGCAACGATGCTGTCGTAGGCCACCCGGGGCGCGCCTGCGGCGTAGAACTGCGCCTCCATGCCGATCTGGATCTCGCGCTCGGTCATGCCAGGCACCGCATGCTGATACACCCACTCGAACCCTGCGGTGCTGGCTGCAGCGGCCTGCCGGATGTCGTCGAGTTCGGCGTCGTCCTTGGTCATCCGCTCACGCGCAATCGCGGCACTCAAGCGCAGCACCATCGCTCCGGTCGAGGCATCAGCGTGCTCGTCGGCACCGCCAGCCGGTGTGGCCTCCGCTGCACTGCCGTCACACGTGGTCTCGGCTGCGGCGTCAGCCCTCTCACCGTCTGGCGTGTCAGTCTCGTCCGACGCTGCCGGCGCGGGCAGAGCGTCGGGCATGGTCGCACCGGCACCGAGTTCGATGACTGTGCGGTCGCTGCGCTGGGACAGCCAGGCCTCCAGCTCGTCCAGCGGTTGGCCGACCGGCGTCGGCGGTTGCTCCCAGACAAGCCGCTCGGGCGTGAAACGGGGCCCGAACAGCTCCCACTCGCCGACTGCGGAGTCGAATGCCAGCGTGGTGCCCGGCGAACCCACCGCCGTCAGATAGGCCACATCGGGATGGGGCAGGAACGCAAAGTGCTGATCGGTCCCCGACCAGCCCGCCGGCGCGCCCGCGCGCAAGACCACGACCTCGTCGGTGAGCGCCCAGCGCTCGGCCACTCGCGCCCGCCGCTCGGCCAACACCTCATCCGTCGGCTTCACGCCGCGCACCCTAACGCCACGGGTTCGCCTACGGGCTCAGCATCTAAGTTCTTGCCGCGTGAGTGAGGAAGCGTCCCCAGAATCAGATGTGCCGCCGCTGCTGGCCAAGGCCATGGCGGCCAAGGAAGCCACGCTGGACGAGGCGCGGCCCACAGCAGTAGCGCGGCAGCATGCCCGGGGCCGGTGGACCGCCCGGGAGCGCATCGCTGCTCTGTTCGACGCCGGCACGTTCGTCGAGTACGGCCAGCTCGCACAGCCCCAGATCCGCGCGCTGGGCGATGCGCCGGCCGACGGCCTCGTCATGGGCGTCGGGCAGGTGGACGGTGTCGCGGTGTGCGCCTTCACCTACGACTACACGGTGATGGGCGGCAGCCAGAGCCCGACCAACCATCGCAAGATGGACCGGATGATGGAGGTGGCCGAGCGCAACCGCTGGCCGGTCATCTTCTGGTCCGAAGGCGCCGGGGCACGCGCCACCGAGCTGTTCTACGACAGCGGCACCGCGACCACGTTCATCCAGCTCGCACGGCTCTCGGGCCTGGTGCCGATCGTCACGATCCTGTCGGGGCCGAGCTTCGCCGGCCAGGCCAACATCGCCGGCACCTCCGACGTCGTGATCGCGACCCAAGACTCCACGCTGGGCCTCTCGGGGCCGCCGCTTGTGAGGTCCGCGACCGGCGAGGACTTGACCCCCGAAGAACTTGGCCCCATGTCGATGCACGAGCGGGTGGGCACCGTCGAGTTGGTCGTGGAGGACGAGACAGCGGCACTGCAGACCGCCCGCCGGTACCTGTCGTACTTCACCGACGTGGCGACTCCCTCGCCGCCGGTCGCCGCGGATCAGACCCCGCTGCGCACGATGGTGCCCGAGAACCCCCGGCGTGCCTATGACGTGCGCAAGATCGTGGAGATCCTGGCCGACGAAGGGTCGGTGCTGGAGCTGCGCCCCAGGTTCGGCCGGTGCCTGTCGACATCGCTGTGCCGGATCGATGGGCACCCCATCGGCGTGCTGGCGAACAACCCGATGTTCGGCGCCGGCGCGATCGATGCCGAGGGCTCGGCCAAGTTCTCGCGTCATGTCGAGCTGTGCAATGCCTACGACCTGCCGCTGCTGTTCCTGTGTGACACGCCTGGCTTCATGATCGGGACGGCTGCGGAGAAGTCAGCCCTCGTGCGTCACAGCGCCCGCACCCTGGTGGCACTCAGCGCTGCCGACGTGCCGATCCTGAGTGTGATCCTGCGCAAGGCGTACGGCCTCGGCTACTACGCGATGGGTTCCGACGCGCTCGACCCCGACCTGTACGTGGGCTGGCCGACCGCCGAGTTCGGAGGCATGGGCCTCGAAGGAGCAGTGAACATCGTGTTCCGCGACGAGCTCGAGGCGGCGCCCGACGACGCAACGGAGCGTGAGATCCGGGATCGGCGCGTGGCGGAGTGGAAGGAGCGCAATACGGGCCTGGAGTTCGCCCGGTCGTTCCTGCTCGACGACATCATCGACCCGGCCGAGACACGCAGCATCGTCGCCCGGCTGCTCGCGACGCTTCCGCCGGCGCGGGCGCGCGTGGGCCGCAAGCACCCGATCGATCCCTGGTAGCGGCGCTCTACTGCTGCTGTTGCTGCGCTGCTTGCTGCTGGGCGGAGGTATCCATCGACGGACCGACCGACATGCGGGCTTGGCGGCGGATCGGCTCGGTGACCATGGACACCGGCGCCGTGGGCTGAGCGATGATCACTTCGGCGTCCACCTTGGCGTCAGAGGTTCCGTTGAACACACCGCGCACCGGTGGGACATCGTTGTAGTCGCGGCCGTAGCCGATCACCACATGCCGCTCGCTCACTGATCCGCCGTTGGTGGGATCGAGCGCATGCCAGCCGTAGCCGGGAACCGCAGCTTCGATCCACGCGTGGGTCTGCACCGAGATGGCGGTCGGGCTTGCAGCCGGTGCACGTTCGGGTGCGAACACGTCCTCGCCGACGAGGCCGTGACTGCTCCCGTCGGCGACTGCGGCGCCCCCGGCCGCACCGCCACCGGCTGAGGGTGCGCCGGGAACGGGAGCTTCGTCGAGCCGTGTCTCGTCCAGCGCGAACAGGTAGCCCGAGACGTAGCGGGCGGGGATGCCGATGCAGCGCAGCATGCCCACCGCCAGATGCGCGAAGTCCTGGCAGACCCCCCGGCCGCCGTCGATCAGCTCTTCCAGCGTCACGCCGATGGAAGTGGAGCCGCGCTCGTAGGCGAGCACCGTGGGAACCGCCTGGGCGACGGCCAGCACGCGCTCGCTGACATCGTCGGCGGCGCCGCGCACCGCCCATGAGGCCACCTCGTCCACCAGCTCCCCCCAGTGCACATGCTGGGACGGCGCCAGGTACTCGACGTGCTGGTTGACGAACTGCTGATCGCCCAGGCGCTCGCAGCTCACCGGCGCTGGGACGCTGCCGGCCGGCGAAGTCTCCACGGAGGCCTCGGCCGCCACCAGCAGATCGTCGTGCGGCCCGCGTATGCCCAGATGGTCGACGGTGGTGCCGAAGTAGTCGCGCGTCTGCAGCACGCGGGTCGCCGGGGTGGTGGTCAGCCGGTACGACAACACCTGCTGGCGCGGTTCGTCACGGGGCCGCACGCGGATCTCGTTCTGCGATTCCGAAACGGGCTCCGCGTAGGTGAAGTGCAGCCGGTAGACGATGTCGAGTCTCATTGCGGCCTGCCTCTCCCGTCGCCGGGCCGCACGAATTGCGCGTGCACTTCGGCCAAGCTCGATCTCGCCACCGTGCTGGTGTGCACATCGGCAGCGAGCTCGGCCAGCGCCGAGCCCAGGTACGCCAGCTCAGCCTCGGGTTGGCCCAGCAGCTCGTCGAGCTCGCCGTACTCCAGGTGCGCCCGCAGCGCTCCCGCACGCCGCCTGGCTGTGGCGACAGCCCCTGCGGCCGCGGCGAGATCTTGCAGCCGGAGCTCCACTCGGCCCAGGCACCACAGCACCGAGCGGGGCATCTGGGAGTGCTGCAGGAGGAACTTTGCGACCGCGTGCCACTGCGGCGAGTGCCCCAGCTCGCGCCGGGCGGCCTGCAGCGAATGCGTGAACGCGAGCAAGCGGTTGCCGTCGAACACATCGCTGCCGGTGCCCAGACCCGACTTCAGCAGTTCCACCGTCAGGATCGACCGCTCGAGCAGCCTGCCCGCCTCCATGAACGCGTACCCCTCGTCCCGGCTCATCGACTCGGTCATCACGCCGCTGAGCGAGCGACACCCGCGCCGGGCCGTGATCACCGACATGCGAGACACCTCGCCGCCGGTCTGCTCCCGAGCGGCAGCGCCGACCGACTTGGCGCTCTGCATGAGGATGTGCAGGCTGTTGGCCTCCTCCCAGAGCTCCACCGGGATGCGGTCGCGCACGATGCGCAGGTTCTCCCGCACCGCTTGGACAGCCGACACCACCGAGCCGGGGTGCGAGTCGTCCGAGACCAGGAAGTCCATGACGGCATAGGGGCCGGTGCCGACCTGGGCCGCCACGAACTCGTCCTGCAGGCCGAGCGCCTGCACGAGCCGGCGGGAGGCCAAGCGGGCCTCGGTGGCCTGGCGGTGCATGACGGCATTGGTCTCGACGGACACGCAGCGGGCGATGGTGTCGGCCCGCTCCAGGTAGCGACCGGCCCACAGCAGGGAATCGGCGTGGCGGGCGAGGATCATGTTCCCGCCGGTGTCTCGCCCTGGGGGGCGAGCACCCAGGTGTCCTTGGAGCCGCCGCCCTGGGAGGAATTCACGATCAGCGAGCCCTTGCGCATCGCCACCCGCGTCAGGCCGCCGGGAAACACCTGCGTGCGCTCCCCGGTGATGACGAACGGGCGCAGGTCGAGGTGGCGCGGCTCGAGCACGTCGTCGCACATGGAGGCCAGCGTCGACAGCTCCACTACCTCCTGCACCACCCAGTTGCGCGGATCGGCTTCGATCTCGGCACGCGCATTCGCCAGCTCCTCGTCGGTGGCGTTGCGCCCGATGACGATGCCGTAGCCCCCCGACTCGCCCACCGGTTTGATGACCAGCTCGTCGAGCCGTTCGAACGCTGCCTCACGCTGATCGGGCTCCCACATCACGTGAGTCTCGACGTTGGGCAGAATCGGTTCCTCGCCGAGGTAGTAGCGGATCAGGTCGGTCACGTAGGGGTGGATGGCCTTGTCGTCGGCCACGCCGTTGCCGACGGCATTGCACACGGTCACCGTTCCCGCACGCATGGCGCCGAGCAGCCCGGGCACGCCCAGCGTCGAGTCGGGTCGGAACGACACCGGGTCGAGGAAGGTGTCGTCGATGCGCCGGTAGATCACATCAACCGGAACGAGGCCCTCGATGGTGCGCAAGTACACGACATGCTCGTCCACCACCAGGTCTGGGCCTTCCACCAGCTCCACGCCCATCTCCCGGGCCAGGAACGCGTGCTCGAAGTACGCCGAGTTGTAGATGCCCGGGGTGAGGATCACGATGAGCGGCTTGTCGCCCGCCCCCGTGGGCGCCACCGACTCGAGCGCCGTGCGCAGCATCCGGCCGTACTGGCCGACGGGTTCCACGGTGTGGTCTTCCCAGACACGGGGGAACGCTCGGGTCATCGCCGCCCGGTTCTCGATGACGTAGCTGATCCCGCTCGGGTTGCGCAGGTTGTCTTCGAGCACCCGGTACTGGCCCTCGGCGTCGCGCACCAGGTCGATGCCGGCAATGACGCAGTGTGCGTCGTGCGGCACGCTGACACCGAACGCATTGCGCTCGAAGCCGTCCGACGAATGCACCAGCCACGCGGGCACGACGCCGTCGGCCATCGCCGCCCCCTCGCCGGTGTAGATGTCGGCCAGGAACCGGTTCAGCGCAGTGACGCGCTGGGCCAGGCCCCGCTCGATCTCCTGCCACTCGGTCGCGGCGATCAGCCGGGGGAACAGGTCCATCGGCCAGGTCCGCTCGGTGCCCTGCGAATCGCCGTACACCGTGAACGTGATGCCCTGGCGGCGGAATTCTTCCTCGATGATGCCCTCGCGGCGCCGCAGCTCGGCCGCGTCGAAGTTGGAGAAGCGCTCCACGATGGCGGCATAGAGCGGGCGGACATTGCCGTCACGGTCGAACGCCTCGTCGTAGGCGAGCTGGTCGGCGTCAGACCTCTGTAGTTCCGCCATGGCCCATTTGATAGCGCGTCACGGCCTGTGCCGGTGCCATTGTCGCGGTTGAAGAGGCAGTCAAAGCCCGCGATTCCAGCAGAAGAGCCATGCCCGCGGTGTCAGCCTCCGACGAGCGATTTCTCCAGCATGTCGATGGTCTCCATGGCCCCGAGGCACTGAGAGACGGATGCGTTGGGCTCTCGGCACTCGGTGACGGCCGAGATGAACTCGCGATCCTGCAGCTCGATGCCGTCGCTCGAGATGGCTGCACCCGACAGGTCGACCGGGTTGTCATACCCGTCCACCAGGTCGTCGTAGCGGGCAATGTAGGTGCCGTTGTCGCAGATGTAGCGGAAGAACGTGCCGAGCGGCCCGTCGTTGTTGAACGACAGCGAAAGTGTGCACAGCGCCCCCGACGGCACGCTCATGCCGATCGTCATATCCATGGCGATGCCCAACTCGGGGTGCTTCGGGCCCTGCTGAGCCCAGCCTGCGGTGACCGGCTCGCCGGTCTGATACCCGAACAGGTCGACGGTGTGGCATGAGTGGTGCCACAGCAGGTGATCGGTCCACGTGCGGGGCTTGCCCAAGGCGTTGCGGTTCTCGCGCCGGAAGAAGTACGTCTCCACCACCAGGTGCTGCAGCGTCAGCTCGCCGCGCCCGATGCGTTCGTGAATCCACTGATGGCTGGGATTGAAGCGGCGGGTGTGGCACACCATCGCGGTCACGCCCGTTTCCTGCTGCACCCGCACCAGGGCCTCGCTGTCGGTGAGATTGTCGGCCATCGGGATCTCCACCAGCACGTGCTTGCCCGCCCGCATGGTCTCGATGGCCTGCGCGGCATGCAGCTGCGTGGGCGTGGTGAGGATCGCCGCGTCGGCCTCCTGCGCGAGTGCCTCAGCGAGGTCCAGCGTCCAGCGCTCGATGCCGAACTCATCGGCGAATGCCGCCGTGTCCTCGGCATTGCCACCCACCAGGGCGACCACCTCGACGCCGTCGATCCGCTGCAGTGCAGCCATGTGCTTGCGCCCGATGGCGCCCTCTCCCGCAAGGATGATCTTCACCGCGCTCCCCTGGTTGGCTCCGGCGTTCGCCGCTGCCCGGGCGACCCAGCGAGGGCGCCGCCGCTGCAGACGATGACGTTGAGCACAGTCAGCATTACCAGACCCAGCCTGGGATCAATAGCCTCGGGCGAACAAGGGGATGCGATGGCGACAGCACGCGACTACGACGACATCCCGGGGACCTACGTGTTCGACGGCCGGCGATCGCAGCAGGGCTACCGCCTCAACATGTTCTGCATGAGCCTCAACGACGAAGCCAACCGGGAGCGGTTCCGGACCGATGAGGCCGCCTACCTCGACGGCTTCGATCTGACGCCCCAGCAGCGCCGAGCGGTGCTCGAGCGGGACTGGCTCGGTCTGCTGCAGCTCGGCGGGAACATCTACTACACATTCAAGCTGGCGATCCTCGACGGGCTGTCGATGCAAGACGTCGGTGGTGCGATGTCGGGGGTCACCGGCGCGGAGTTCAACCAGATGATGATCGACGGGGGCCGTTCGATCGAAGGCAACCGACGCATCGACGAATCGGCGGCAACGCACGGCTCATCGGGGCACACATCATGACGACCGTCGTCGGCGGCATCGGCACCTCGCACGTCCCCGCGGTCGGGGCGGCCATCGACAATGGCAAGCAGGAGGAGCGGTATTGGCGGCCGTACTTCGACAAGATCCGGCCTGCCCGCGAGTGGATGGCCGCTGAGCAGCCCGACGTCTGCATCATCGTCTACAACGATCACGCTTCGGCCTTCTCGCTGCGGCTCATCCCGACGTTCGCACTCGGCGTGGCGGCCGAGTTCCAGCCCGCCGACGAGGGGTACGGTCGCCGCCAGGTTCCCGTCGTGCAGGGCCATCCCGAGCTGGCGTGGCATCTCGCCGAATCGCTTATCGGCGACGAGTTCGACATCACCATCGTCAACGAGATGGACGTCGACCACGGCCTCACGGTGCCGCTGTCGGTGATGTACGGCGAGCCCGAAACGTGGCCGTGCCAGGTCATTCCGATCTGCGTCAACGTGATCCAATACCCGCCGCCGTCGGGCAAGCGATGCCTGAGCCTGGGGCGGGCAATCCGGCGAGCGCTCGACAGCTACGAGGGCTCGGATGCGGAGGGGCTGCGGGTTGCCGTGTTCGGCACGGGCGGGATGTCGCATCAGCTCCAGGGCGAGCGAGCCGGCCTCGTCAACCCAGCGTTTGACACGGCCTTCATGGATGACCTGATTGCCGAGCCCGATGCCGGCTCCCTGCGCCCGCACACGGACTACATCCGCGAGGCGGGCTCAGAGGGCATCGAGCTGGTGATGTGGCTCGTGATGCGCGGCGTGCTCGACGATCAGGTCGACGAGGTGTTCCGCATGAACCACGTTCCTACCTCCAACACCAGCAACGGCCTGCTGATCCTCCAGAACGCCCGAGACGTCTGACCGCAGCGCCGCATTCGGCGCATTCGCTGTCGAAGCGCCACTGCTTCAACCGAAGTCGTAGAGCGTTTCGGGATTGTCGACCAGGATCCGGTTGCGGGTCGTCTCATCTGGAGCGAACGCCGCCAGCGTGTCGACGAGATCGCCGTCGTCGGGCATGTGACGCACATTGGGATGCGGCCAGTCGGTGCCCCACAGGATGCGGTCTGGTGCTGTGGCGATGAGCGCTTGGGCGTAGGGCACGACGTCGTCATAGGGCAGCGTGCCACTGGCGGTGAGCCGCTCGGCACCCGACACCTTCACCCACGCCCGCTCGTCGCGCATCAGACCGAGCAGAGCCTCGAACGGCGCCTGGCCGAGCCCGGCGGATGCGTCGACACGGGCCATGTGGTCGATCACGTACGGGCACGGCATGCGGTCGAGCAGCTCTGCGTACGACGGCAGGTCTATCGCGTCGAAGTGCAGCACGATGTGCCAGCCGAAGGGCTGCACGCGGTCGACCAAGCGCCAGTACACGTCGAGGTCGGGAGCGCCGCCGAGGTGGGCGACGAAATTGAAGCGGGTGCCGCGCACGCCGGCGTCGTGCAACGCGCCGATGTCGGCGTCGCTGAACGACTCGTCGATCATGGCGACACCGGCGTAGCGGCCCCGGCCCCGGATGAGTGCGTCGACCATGGCGGCGTTGTCGGTGCCGTGACAGCTCGCCTGCACGAAGACTGCCCGCGACAGCCCGAGGCGCTGTTGCAGCACCTCGAAGTCATCGATGCCGGCATCCGGTGGTGTGTAGATGGCCTCGGGGGCGAACGGGAACCGGTGCGCCGGGCCGAAGATGTGGCAGTGGGCGTCGGTTGCCCCCGGCGGCGGCGTGAACGCGGTCGGCGCGTGGGGCGAGGGGTGCGGCGGCTGGATCGTGGGTGCCGTCATGCGCTGCCTCCCGGTGACCCACTTGAGGGGAACGCTGGGCTCTTGGGAAATACCAGGCCGTCGAAGAGCTTTCGGGCGGTACGGACGATGCCGGAACGCCCTACCACGGGGCCCGCCGGACTCTCCGCCAGCTCGACGCGGGCGGCGAAGGTGCCCGTGGGGTGCTCGATCTGCACCACGTCGGGATCAACCCCGGACCGCAGCAGCTCCGAGCCGACGCCGCCCGGCAGCCGCAGCGCGGTTGCCACGCTGACGGCGCCCAGCACACCGATGGCGTCGTGGCAGCGGTGCGGGATGAACGTGCGTGTGCAGATGCTGCCGCCGGCTCTTGGGTCCGACACCAGCGACATCTTCGGCACGGTTGCCGAGCTGACGTCGCCCAGGTTCATCAGCTCTCCGGCCTGCAGGCGGACGGCCTCCAGCCGCTCGGTGAGCTGCTGGTCGGCTTCCAGTGCGGCGGGTGCCTCATCGCCGGCGATGCCGAGATCGGCCGCCCGCAGCACGACGGTCGGCATGCCGTTGTCAATGCAGGTCGCCTCCACTCCGTCGATCACATCGGCGACGGCCCCGCTGGGCAGCAGCGCCCCGCAGGTCGAGCCCGCGGTGTCCTCGAAGTCGAGCCGGACCTCGGCCGCCGTTCCGGGCACTCCAGAGATCGCAGTGTCGCCGTCATAGGCGGGTAGGTCTGCCTCCAGCGGGAACGTGGCCGTGGCCACCGAGTCGCTGTTCACCATGCGGATGCGGACGTGGACGCGATCGCCGTTGGCGGCGATGAGCCGGCGTTCCACCGCGAACTGCCCGACACCGGCCAGCAGGTTGCCGCAGTTCTGCTGGTCGCTGACCGAGCCGTCGGCCACGCCGACCTGCAGGAACACGTAGTCCACGTCGATCTCGGGAACCGATGACGGAGACACCACCGCCACCTTGGACGTCAGCGGGTGCGCACCGCCGATGCCGTCGATCTGGCGCGGGTCGGGCGAACCCATGACCTCTGCCAGCAGCAGGTCACGCTCGTCAGGGTCGTCAGGCAACTCGTCGGCCACGAAGTAGGCACCCTTGGAGGTGCCGCCCCGCATGACCATGCAGCGAACGCCCGAGGCTGCCGATTCATGAGGGCTTGTGCTCACTCGATCCACTCGACGCCGATGTCGACCAGTTTCTGGCGAAGCCCGGACATGTCGAGTCCCAGCTCGCCTGCTTGCAGCCGGGCACGAGCTTGTTCTTCGTTCGCGAGGCGGGCGTTGGACTGCTCGAGCGCCCAGGCCGCTTCGCTGCGGGGCACCGCAACGACTCCGTCGTCGTCGGCGCAGACGACATCGCCCGGCTCGACAATGACGCCGTTGATGCTGATCGGAACATTCACCGAACCCGGCGTGTTCTTGACCGTGCCTTCGCACGAGATATGCCGGGTCCACACGCAGAAGCCCATCGCCCGCAGGTCCATCGTGTCGCGGACCCCAGCGTCCATCACCAGGCCCACGACGCCGCGGGCCATGAATGACGACGCCAGCAGGTCGCCGAACATGCCGTGAGTGGAGGGTGCCGTGTTGGTGACCACCAGGATGTCGCCTGGCTGGCAGACCTCGACGGCAGCGTGGATCATGATGTTGTCGCCTGGATGGGACCGCACGGTGACCGCCGATCCGCCGACCTTCGTGCCCTGCTGGATGGGTCGCAGCTCGGGGCCGAGGTAGCCACGGCGGCCGATGGCCTCGTGCACGGTGGCGGTGCCGGCGTCGCCCAGGCCCGCGATGGCATCGGGGTCGGCTCGCTCGATGGTGCGCTTCACGATGTGTCGGGTTGCCATCATCCCTCCCCGTCTGCAGCAGCGGCGGCGCTGCGCTGAGCTTGCAGGGCGCCCGCCAGCCGCGGGTACACCCGCAGGGCATTCTCGCTGAAGATCATGCGACGGGCCTCGTCACTGAGGTCCGCGGCGTCGATGTAGCGCTTGGTGTCGTCGTAGTTGAAGCCCGTGGTGGGGTCGATGCCGCGCACCGCGCCGACCATCTCGGACGCGAACAAGATGTTCTCGGCCGGGATGACCTCGACCAACACGTCGATGCCGGGCTGGTGGTACACGCACGTGTCGAAGTACACGTTTCCCAGCAGCAGTTCGTCGAGCGGCTGCAGGCCCATGTCCTGGGCCATGCCCCGAAAGCGCCCCCAGTGGTACGGCACTGCTCCCCCGCCGTGGGGAATGACGAAACGCAGCCCGGGATGGTCGGCGAACAGGTCGCTCATCATCATCTGGACGAACGCGGTGGTGTCGGCGCCCAGGTAGTGCGAGCTGGTGGCGTGGAAGTTCCGATTGCAGGTGCCGCTGACATGGATCATTCCCGGCACGTCCAGTTCGGCCATGGCCTCCCACAGCGGCCACCAGTAGCGGTCGTTCAGCGGAGAGCCGGTCCAGTAGCCGCCGGAGGGGTCCGGGCTGACATTGCAGCCGATGAAGCCCATTTCCTCCACGCAGCGGCGCAGCTCTCGCACCGAGCTGTCGATGGCCACGCCGGGCGACTGGGGCAGCTGGCAGACCGGCACGAAGTTCTCCGGGAACAGATCGCAAACGCGGCGGATGAGGTCGTTGCAGTGCTCGGACCAGAAGCGCGACGTGTGCTCGTTGCCTTCGTGGTGGCCCATCCACGACGCCCGCGGCGAGAAGATCGTCAGGTCCGAGCCGCGCTCGGTCTGCAGTCGCAGCTGGTTGCCCTCGATGCTGTGGCGGATCTCGTCGTCGCTGATGTCGAGCACACCCTTGGCGCCGACGTAGTCCGGATCGGCCTCAAGCGCCGACCGCTGAGCGTCGCGATACTCACCGAGCTGGGGCGGTGCCGTCGTGTAATGCCCGTGGCAGTCGATGATCACTTCGGCCTCCAAGCGGCGACCGTAGCCTCCGGGTGTCAAGAGGCTGAGCCGCATGGCGAAGCCGTGGCCCGAGCGGCCGTTAGCGCAGCGAACAAGATCGGAACGACACCATGGCGGGCTCGACAACGGCTGACACCATCACGATCGAGGCGAATGGGCTTCGCTTCACCGCCGACGTGGCGGGGCCTGCTGACGGCGAGTTGGTGCTGCTGTTGCATGGCTTCCCCCAGACCCGGCATACGTGGCGAGCCGAGCTGCCCGCACTGGCGGCGGCCGGGTTCCGGGCGTGTGCTCCCGACCAGCGCGGCTACTCGGCGGGCGCACGGCCTGAGGGCATCGACAGCTACCGCACCGAGCTGCTGGTGGCCGATGCGCTGGCGATTGCGGACAGCTTCGGCGCAGAGCGATTCCACATGGTCGGACATGACTGGGGTGGTGCGCTGGCGTGGTTCATCGCAGCGCACCACGCTGAGCGCGTAAATTCGCTGAGCGTCATCTCACGGCCCCACCCCGGGGCATTCGTCGCGGCGATGCGCGACGACCCCGATCAGCCGTATCGCTCCCGGCACCACCCCGCCTTCCAGAAGCCCGAGGCAACCGACAACCTGCTCGCTGACAATGCAGCGCTCTTGCGACGGGCCATGGCTCACGGCGCGGTGCCCGACGCCGACATCGACGCCTACCTGGCCACGCTCGGGCAACGCGACGCTCTCGATGCAGCGGTGAACTGGTACCGGGCCATGGGGCGCTCACAGTTCCAGCCGGCTGAGACGCCACCGGTGACCGTGCCGACGATGTTTGTGTGGGGGAATCAGGACGCCACGGTCGGCCGCATGGCGGCCGAGAACACCGCTGAGTTCGTGACCGGCCCGTATCGCTTCGCTGAGCTCGGAGGCATCAATCACTTCGTCACCGACGAAGCGCTTGGCGCGTTCACCGGATTGCTGCTGGCCCACCTCGCCGAGCACGGCGGAACGGCGGCTCAGCAACCTGCGTCGAAGGGGTGGGCGATACTGGACTCGAACCAGTGACCTCTGCCGTGTGAAGGCAGCGCTCTAACCATCTGAGCCAATCGCCCGCGGGGCGACGATGATAGGGCCTACCAGCGCCGTCAGGCGCACCCGGTTCCCACGGCAGTGCCGAGACTGGAGGTCCAGTGAGCGCCGACGATTACCACACTGCACCGGATCAGCTCTCGCCCCCGCCGCCGGGCTGCCCGGTGCACGACAGCTGGTCGCCGCTCAACGAGGAATACCTGGCC
>JAJDZE010000001.1 GCA_022824805.1 Acidimicrobiia bacterium
GCACCCGCTCTACGGCGGGGACATGTGGAATCCGCTCGTCGATCACCTCTTCAGGGCGCTGCCGGCGAGCGGCATCGCAACGCTTCGCTACAACTTCCGGGGCACCGGCCGTTCCGGCGGCAGCCACGACGACGGGAAGGCAGAACAGCTCGACGCCGCGGCAGCCTTCGACGCGGCCGTGCGCCTCGCAGCAGACCGATCGCCCGTCGCTGATGCGCCGCCGATCGTCTCTGCCGGGTGGTCATTCGGCGGCGATGTCTCGCTGGCGACTGGCCATGACAGCTTGTCGGCATGGATCGGCATCGCCGCGCCGTTGCGGATCGTCGATCCGGCATCGATGAGCGCCGCTGCCGATCCTCGGCCCAAGCTGCTGCTCGTGCCCGAGCACGACCAGTTCCGCTCCCCCGCTGAGGCCTCCGAGATCACCGAGGGCTGGGCCAACACCCAGCTCGACGTGATCTCAGGCGGCGATCACTTCCTGATGGGCCACGCACGAGCAGTCGGCGAGAAGATCGCCTCGTTTGTCAGCGGCTTGCCGTAACGGCGCTGCCACTTGTCTCCCGCTCTTGTTCCCGGTTTCGATTCAATACGGGCTCACGGGCCGCTCGGGCCACGGCTTCGCCAGCCGGCGCAGCCTCCTACACGATGCGCGAGGAACGGTCGCCCCAGTACTCGTCCCGCAGGATGCGCTTGTAGAGCTTGCCGGTGGGATGGCGGGGCAGCTCGTCGCGGAAGTCGACCGAGCGGGGCACCTTGTAGTTCGCGAGATGCTCCCGGCAGTACCCCAGCAGTTCGATCGCCAGTGCGTCGCCGACCTCCACGCCTGCCATGGGCTGCACCACCGCCTTCACTTCCTCGCCGAAGTCCTCGTTGGGAACACCGAATACCGCTGCGTCGGCCACCTTCGGGTGCAGCACCAAGCAGTCCTCGATCTCCTGGGGGTAGATGTTCACCCCGCCCGAGATGATCATGAACGCCTTGCGGTCGGTCAGGAACAGGTAGCCGTCGTCGTCGACACGCCCGACGTCGCCCAGCGTCGACCACAGCTCGTTGGCGGCGTGCCGCGATTCGGCGGTCTTCGCGGGGTCGTTGTGGTACTCGAAGGCCGGCACCTCACGCTCGAAGTAAATAGTGCCCGCCTCGCCGACCGGCAGCTCGTTACCCTCGTCGTCGCAGATGTGGATGACCCCGATGAGCGGCTTGCCCACCGTGCCGGGCCGCTGGAGCCATTCGTCCGAGTTCACGTAGCAGAAGCCGTTCAGCTCGGTGCCGGCGTAGTACTCGTGCAGGATCGGACCCCACCAGGAGATCATCTGCTGCTTCACCTCGACGGGGCACGGCGCCGCTGCGTGCACGGCGACCTGGTGGCTGGAGAGGTCGTGCTGCGTGCGGGCCTCCTCGGGCAGCTTCAGCATGCGGCTGAACATCGTGGGCACCCACTGGCTGTGCGTGATGCGGTAGCGCTCGATGTACGACAGCGCTTCAGCGCCGTCGAAGCGGTCCATGACTACTGCTGTGCCGCCGACCGATTGCGTGCCCGTCGTGAACGACAAGGGCGCGGAGTGGTACAGCGGTGCGGGCGAGAGATAGCGAGTGCCTTCGCCGAATCCGAAGACGCCTCCCAGCAGTCCGGCGCCGAGAAGGTCCGGGTCGGTGATCGAGGTTCCGTCCAGCGGTCGCATGATGCCCTTGGGGCGACCTGTGGTGCCGGAGCTGTACAGCATCGCCGACCCTCGCGGCTGCTCCGCCAGCGGTTCAGCGGGGTGGGCCGCAATGGCGTCTTCGAACGAATCGAACCCGTCGGCGGCCTCGTCGAGCATGAGTCGGATGTCGCACTCGCCGATGAGCGGCAGCATCTCTGTGGCCGCATCGACGACGGCGGGCGACGCCACGAGCACCCGCGCGCCGCAGTCGTTGACGATGTACGCGGCCTCGTCGGCGGTCAGGTAGCGGTTGACCGTCGTGAAGTAGAGCCCGCTGCGCATGGCGGCCCAGTAGGCATCGAAATAGCCGATGTTGTTGTCGGCGAAGATCGCCACGTGGTCGCCTGGCCGCAGGCCTGCCGCCCACATGAGCTGCGCGAACTGGCAGCTGCGGGCCTCGAGCTCGCCGAAGGTCCGTACCTGGCCGTCTCGTGCCATGATCACTGCTGGACGGTCGGGGTCGGTCGCCGAGTACGTGCCGGGATAGCTCATGGCGGGGAAGCTAGCGGGCGCCTTCTGGCCGAGTGCGTGCAACGAGAATCCGCCCGCTGCGGAGGCGGCAGGGCCCTCTGCTCCCGCGATCCAGCAGGTCGCAACGCCGCAGAGTTTCCTGCCGCCCCCTCCGCTATGGATCCTGTGCGGACCTGTCAATGGGCTCAGTCGACGTGCGGACGCACCGCGACGCCTGCGTCGAGCAGCGCTCGCTTGGCGTCGGCAATCGTGTGCTCTCCGAAGTGGAAGATCGAGGCTGCGAGCACGGCGTCGGCGTTGGCGATGAGGGCGCCGTCCACCAGGTGCTGCAACGTGCCCACTCCCCCGCTGGCGACCACAGGTATCTCGACCGCGTCGACGACGGTCCGTGTGAGCTCGAGGTCGAAGCCGACCTTGGTGCCGTCGGCGTCCATGGACGTCAGCAGGATCTCGCCGGCGCCCAGCTCAGCCACTTGGCGTACCCAGCCGAGCGCGTCGATGCCCGTGTCTTCCCGGCCGCCCTTGACATAGACGTTCCAGGTGGTGCTTCCATCGGCACCGGCGCCGTTCGATTTCGCATCGACCGACACCACGACGCACTGGGTGCCGAACTCACGAGCGATCTCGCGCACCAGCTCTGGGCGGGCCACCGCAGCCGAGTTCACCGACACCTTGTCGGCGCCGGCCCGCAGCAGCGCCCGGGCGTCGTCGACTGAGCGGATGCCCCCGCCGATCGTGAACGGGATGAACACTTCTTCAGCGGTGTGCCGGGCAAGCTCGATGATCGTGTCGCGGTCGTGCGCTGACGCTGTGATGTCGAGGAAGACGATCTCATCGGCGCCCTGGCGGTCGTACGCAGCCGCCAGCTCGACCGGGTCGCCGGCGTCGCGCAGTCCGACAAAGCTGACGCCCTTGACTACCCGCCCGTCGTCCACGTCGAGGCACGGGATGACCCGCACGGTCTTCATGTCGGCTCAGCCTCTCGTGCGGGTGCCCCGGTCACTGGCCCAGCCCCGGGCCGGGCTCGTCTACCTCTGCACTGCCGCGGGCCACCACCACCGCGGCGACGGGCGGGATCACGCCGTCATGGAGAGCCTTGCCCACGATGGCCCCAGCGAGTGTGTGCCCGTGCAGCGAGCGCAGGTCGCGCAGGTCGGCGATGTCAGCGAGGCAGCCCACCCCGCCGCTGGCGATCACCGACATCGCCGGGGGCCGCTGGGGCGCATCCAGCACCTCCCGCAGCCCGGCAAGGTCGCTCCCGCCGCCCATGCCGTCGTTGGCGATCTGCGTCACGATCACCGCTTCAGCGCCGCTGCCGGCCAGCCGGGTGAGGGCATCGCCGAGGCTGACCCCGCTCTGGTGCTCCCAGCCGCGGGTGGCCACCTCGGTGCCCCGCACATCGAGACCCACTGCGATGCGGTGACCGGCGGAGGTCAATTCCCCCACGAGATCGGGGTTCTCGATCGCAGCGGTGCCCACCACGCATCGGGCGACTCCCGCGTCGTACAGGGCTTCGGCGCGCTCACGGCTGCGCACGCCGCCGCCGACCTGCACGTGCACACCGGCGTCGCCCACCGCGGCCACGACCGACCGGATCACGGCCCGGTTCTGTGGCTGCGGCTCACCCGTGCGAGCAGCGTCGAGATCGACCATGTGGATCCAGCGGGTGCCCGCCTCTGCGAACTCGTGCGCCACCTCGACCGGGTTGGCGTCATAGCGCACCTCGCGTTCGTAGTCGCCCTGCACCAAGCGCACGCAGCGCCCGTTACGCAAGTCGATCGCGGGATACAGATCGAAGCTCACCGGCGGCATTGGTCGGCCCTCACTGCGGCGAGGAAGTTCTGTGCCAGCCGCTTGCCGGCATCGCCGGACTTCTCCGGGTGGAACTGGGTGGCCCACAGCCGGCCCCGCTCAGTGACCGCTGTAATGGGTGTGGGGTAGTCGCAGGTCGCCACCACGAAACCGTCGTCGGTGTCGGGCGCGTAGCTGTGGACGAAGTACATCCACGCGCCGTCGGTGAGTCCAGCCAGCAGCGGGCAGGCTGGCCGCTGCACGTCGAGCCGGTTCCACTGCATCTGCGGGCGCACGACCCCGTCGGGCAGCAGTCGCACCGTGCCGGGCATCACGCCCATGCCCGGAACGCCCGGCGCCTCCTCGGACGCCTCGAACAGCATCTGCATGCCCACGCAGATGCCCAGGAACGGACGCCCGCTCTCGATGGCATCAAGTGCGGGCTGCTCCAGGGCCGTCGCCCGCAGCTGGTCCATGCAGGTGCCGAAGTGTCCCACCCCCGGCAGCACGACTCCAGCGGCGTCGGCGATCAGCCCGGGGTCCGCAGTCAGTCGGGCGTCAGCTCCGACCCGTTCGAGCGCCTTCTGGGCTGAGCGCAGGTTGCCGATGCCATAGTCGAGTACCGCGACCAACGGGCGATCACCATTCACCTGACGTCCTTCACAGGACGCCCTTGGTGGAGGGCAGCACGTCGTCAGCGATCTGGATGGCGTCATAGAAAGCTCGTGCGGCGCCCTTGAAGCTGGCCTCGATGATGTGGTGCGTGTTGCGGCCGCGCAGCATCACCAGGTGCAGCGTGATGCCCGCGGACATCACCAGGCCTCGCCAGAACTCCTCGCAAAGCTGGGGGTCGAACGGCGGATCGCCGAGGATCTTCTCGCCGGGGGGCTCGATGTCGTAGTGCAGGAACGGCCGGCCCGACAGGTCGAGCACCACCTCGACGGCCGCCTCATCGAGCGGCACCACATAGGACGCAAAGCGGCGCACGCCGGCCTTGTCGCCCCAAGCCTGCCGCATCGCTTCGCCGAGGGCGATGCCTGTGTCTTCGACGGTGTGGTGGGCGTCGATCTCGAGATCGCCGTCGGTGCGCAACCGCAGGTCGAAGCGGGCGTGCTTGGCGAGCTGGGCGACCATGTGGTCGAAGAACGGCAGGCCGGTCGAGATGTCGTTCTGGCCGCTGCCGTCGAGGTCGAGCGTCAGGTCGATCTGGGTCTCTTTGGTGTTGCGCTGCACGCTGCTGGCGCGTGGGAGTACGGGTCGAGCAGTCATGGTGCACTCTCTGGGTGTTGCAGATTCGGCCACATCAGCCTGCGGCCCCGACGCAGGTTTCGCACCCTCGCCATCGCACGTTCACGAGACAATCTCAGCCAGCGCCTCAAGGAAGCGATCATTCTCGGGCGGGGTTCCCACCGTCACTCGCAGGCAATCGGTCAGTCGAGGCCATCCCGAGCAGTTCCGCACGAGCACCGATCGATCCACGAGCGACTGCCAGATGCCGTCGCCGCTGTGCCCGCTGGAAGTCGTGCGGAACAGGATGAAGTTGGACTGCGAAGGCCACACGTCGAGGCCCATCTCGCTCAGCGCGGCCTCGATCCGCTCTCGCTCGGACACGATCGCCGCGACCCGCTGCTCCATGTCGTCGGTGAAGCGCAGCGCCACCCGTCCGGCGATCTGCTTGAAGGTGTCGACGTGGTACGGAAGCACCACCTTCTCGAACTCTGCGGCCATGCCCGCCGGAATGACGGCGTATCCCAGCCGCGCCCCGGCCATCGCCCATGTCTTCGAGTAGGTACGCGTCACGACGAGGTTGTCGGGCCCGCCGGTGTCGTCGCAGAGGCCGATCGCGCTCCAGTCGGCGAACTGCCCGTAGGCCTCGTCGACCACCACGAGACCTGGTGCGATCGCCAGCGCTCGCTTGAGCACCTCGATGCGCTCCGGTGTGCCGGTGGGGTTGTTGGGTGAGCACAGGAACACGATCGAGGGCTGGTGCCGCTCGACGATGCGTTCCAGCTCGTACACGCTCACGCTGCCGTCTGCGTGGCGCTCGCCCTCGACAACAGCGCATTGCGTGCTGCGGGCAATCTGGCCGTACATCGCATAGGTGGGCTCGAAGGTGGCAATGCTGCGTCCCGCGCCTCCATAGGTCAGGCAAAGCGTCTGCAGCACCTCGTTGGAGCCGTTGGCCACGAAGATGCGATCGGGGTCGGTGCCGGCCAGCTTGGCAAGGTCAGCCCGCAAGGCAGCGGCCGTGCGGTCCGGGTAGCGGTGCCACTCAACGCTGCGCAACTCCGCAGCGAGAGCGTCGGCGAATTCCGGCGGCGGCCCCAGGGGCGCCTCATTGGTGTTGAGCCGTACCTCCACGTCGATCTGGGGCGAGTGGTAGCCGTCGAGCAGGCGCAGGTCGTCGCGCACTGCGGGCTTCACGGCCGCACTCCCGAGGTCGACCACTCCTTGCGGCGCGACACCGAGGCGGCGTGCGCCCACAGGCCCTCGGCCTCGGCCAGCTCAGCCACCGCCGGCGCAAGCTGGTCGAAGCCGGCTTCGGACACGTCCACAACGTGCATGCGCTTGGTGAAGTCGTCGGTGGTGAGCGCCCCGGCGAAGCGAGCCGTTCCCGCCGTGGGCAGCACGTGCGACGGTCCCGCCACGTAGTCGCCAACTGAAGCGGGTGCCCACGGCCCGATGAACACAGCGCCGGCATGTCGGATGCTGCTGACGAGCTCTTCGGTGCCCTCGCACATGAGCTGGAGGTGCTCGGGGGCGACGAAGTTGGCAACGTCGGCAGCCTGCGCCGGCCCGTCCACGAGACACACGAAGCCGTCGGCCTCCAGCGTTGCCAGCGTCTCCTCCCGGCGGGGCGACAGGTCGACGATCTGGCCGATGGCATCGCAGACGGCGTCGGCGCACCCGTCATCCCAAGTGACCAGCCAGGCGCGCCCTCCGGGGCCGTGCTCGGCCTGCAGCACCACATCGGTTGCGGTCGCTGCAGGCGGGCAGGTCGCGTCGGCAATCACCACTATCTCTGACGGCCCCGCGAACGCAGAGGCCACGCCCACATCACCGGCAACGAGCTGCTTGGCGGTAGCCACCCAGGCATTGCCGGGACCGGCCACGACATCAGCGGGCCGTATCGTCTCGGTGCCGTAGGCGAGCGCTGCCACCGCCTGCACGCCGCCGACCCGGTGCACCGCAGTGACCCCGCACAGGTGCGCCGCCGCCAGCACCGGAGCAGCAAGGCTGCCGTCGGGACCGGGCGGCGAGCACAGCACGATGTCGCTGACCCCGGCAGCGCGGGCAACCAGCACCGTCATCAGCACCGTGGACGGGTAAGCAGCCAGCCCGCCAGGCACGTAGATGCCAGCCCGATCCACCGGCTGGCTGACAGACCGCACGGTGACACCATCGCGCTCGTAGACATGACCTGCCGCAGCTTCGGCCCGGTGAAACTCCAGGATGCGGCGGTGGGCGGTCTCCATTGCTGAGCGCAAGCCCGGCGACAGGCTGTCCCACGCTCCAGCCAGCTCCGAAGCCGGCACCAGCGTGTCGGCAACATCGACACCGTCGAACCGAGCCGTGAGCTTCCGGACAGCAGCGTCGCCCCCGTCCCGCACCTGAGCGATCAGCTCACGAACGGTCTCGGCCGGCACCGCGTCTCCCACCTGCGGCCGCGGCAACAGGCCTGCAAGCGCATCGCCCGATTCATCGCCGAGGCCCCGCAGGTCCAGCCGTTCCAGCACGGCGCCGAGGGTACCTTCGCCCCTTCACGCCACTGCCATGAATTTGAACCAACAAGAGACCATGCAGAAATCGCGAGCCCGCGACTGCTGGACCGGCTAGCAGGCCGCCCTTACTCAACCGCCATTGTCGTCATTCGGTTCGTCACCTGCGTCATCCTCCGCTGGTCGAGACAGGCCAGCAGTGGTCTCCAGGCGAGCCAGCCGTTCAGTGTGATCCAGCAACGTCGCGTTCACCTCACGGAAGCTGTCCCGCATCTCCGCCCGCAGCTCGCTGATCTCGGTGTCGATCTTGGTGTCGAGTTCGTTGTGGACCTGATCGATCTTGTTGCCGAGGCCGTCGATGCGGTCGCCCAACGAGTTCATCTGCGATGACATGTACGTCAGCGCCCACAACAACACGCCCGCAAGCAAAGTGCCGAGCAACCCGATGATCGCGTTCGGCGACACCGACCGCGGCTCCCGCCGCAGCGCACCCGCAGCAACTGCCCCCGGCGCCTGCGGCACAGCACCGGTTTGATCCGAGGGTCCAGCGGCCCCGGCCACCGCAGGCGCTGCATGGGCCTCATGCACCATGTCAGCCTTGGGCGACGCTTCGTGCGGAGGCTGGGCGGGCGGGCGTGGCTCGAGATCGACGGGCGTCGTGTCGTCGGCGTCTGCCTGATCGGTCATCGCGGCGATCGATTCAATAGGAGCGGACATGGGCCCTCGCTGCACGTCACGGCGCTGCAAAGCGCACATGTGGTTCAGAATCGGTCGCCGCTGATGCCGGGCAACGATGGCACCCAACAAGCTACCCATCCCGCGCTCCCCGCCAGCGACCCAATTGCCACACGCCGCCCCCGATCCGTGAGCCACGCCGGGACACCTGGGAGCATCCGCATCGTCCGGCCCACCTCCTGACGGCTCGAGTGCGCTGGTCAGATCGGATAGTCATAAAATTACTTCTCATCTACTGTTATCTCACAACTACGCTGCCGCCCGCAAGCTGCCAGCCGGAGGTGACCGAGATAGCAATGGTGACTGACGTGGGCGAAGCCGCAGTGACGGAACAAGGAGCGGCCGATGCTGCGACATCGCCGCCGACTGCCGCCATCGATCCCACCACGCTGGCCCAAGCCGTCGCGCAAGATACGGGCGCTGGGTCGATAGCCAATCTGTCGCTAGGTCGGCATGGGCCGCCCGAGCCGTCACCGACGACGACGGCGCGGCTCATACCGTCACCATCACCAAGGGAAGAAGCTGAGCGCACTGGCTAGCGTGCGGCGTGTGATCAGTGCGGCGGAGCTGTCGTCGATCGAGACTGCCGTGGGCGAGTTGGGCACACGCGTGGTGCAGGCTGCCGATGAGCTGATGGACACGCCGAATGAGGATGTCGGCGTGGAGCTGTACGAGGTCGAGCGCTCGTTGCGGATGGCTCGCCGCCGTTTGGCCCAGGCCACCGACGCGCTGCGCTGAACTCCCAGTTGGTGGCCGCTGCCCGCAGGGCCTCCGACCCGATCAGGATCGTGCGGCAATCGCCTCGGCCGTGGCGACGATCTTGCGGGCTCGGGTGAGGTGCGGCACGTCCACCATCTGGCCCTTGTGTGCGAAAGCCATCAGGCCGGCGGCCTCGGCCTCGGCGAATGCTTCGAGCAGCTCACGCGCGTCGGCCATCTCGGCATCGCTCGGCGTGAACGCGGCGTTGACGATGTCGATCTGAGCGGGATGGATGGTGATCTTGCCGGTGAAGCCCATGGCAGCTGACGTAGCGCACTCGGCGGAGAGCCCCTCGTCGTCACGGAAGTCCACGAACACCGTGTCGAGCGGCTGCTTGTTCCACGCCGTGGCACCCACCAGGCACATCACCCGGGCGTACTCGAAC
>JAJDZE010000007.1 GCA_022824805.1 Acidimicrobiia bacterium
GCGGCGAGGCGTGCGCCTGTGGGATCAGGTTCATCACCGCCGCTCCCACCTCCGTCAGATGGACCGGCGGACTCGTGAGAGTCCGAAAATCGTCGCGCAAGCCAGTACAGAAACCCGCGCATTCCCCATGTGTCGGGAACACCATCCTCCGAGAATTCCGGTTCGAGCGCGCTCACGAGCACGGTGTGAGTCCGTGCCACCGCAGCACCCGTCACGTGGGAACTGAGATCGAATGAGCCGAGCGCATCGACTTCGGACTGCCCTGACTCATCGAGCAACTTGAGCGCAGACATCAACTGAGCGAGTTGGAATGTGCCAGGCCAGTCGGGGTCATCAACCTGAAGCTTGAAGTTAGCGAGAAATCTGTCGGGGTGACAGATCGCGAGCAGACGGGTGGCGACGAGTTCTGCGAGTCCCTTGACCGGGCCATCAACAGCGGTGTCGAACCGCTCAGCATCATCATCCTGCTGGCCGAAGCACAACTCCCAGAGCGTGCTCCGTATCTCCGTCCATTGCTCAGCCGAGGCATCGTTGACGGTCTTGCTGATGGATCCGGATCCAAGACCGGCACCCCCGAAGTTGATCCCCTGGGCATGCATCGGCCAGACGGCTTTCACCTGGTCCCGGTTCTCCCAGCTCATGCTCGGCAGCGAGCGCAAAATCTGCTCGTACTCGGCGCGCACCTGTGTGTGCTGCCTGTCCGCGTCACAGGGGTAGCCCTCGCCGTTGTTCCCCTCATCGCGAAACTCAGCCACGAGCCTCGCCAAGCGCTCCGGCCGCGCCTCCATGAAGGGAATCTGTCTCTTCCACCATCTCCGAATATGGCGCGCGTATCCACTACGAGAGTCCGCGCTCGCATTCTGTTTGGAGTCCAAATACGTGCTGAGCGCAGCTTCGTCCGCTTGCCCCGGATCGATTCCGCTGTCCCACGCCCATCGAATCCAGCCGGCAATAACCGAACGCACGGTCTTAATCGTGTCGGGCTTCGCACCCTCGCCGTCGTTGCCACCAGCCCAGCTGCGCCAGTGAAGGTACGACTCCAGCGTCAACAGCCACGTTGCCATATCTTGCGACGATGACTTGGAGTTTCTGGGACGGGGGTCGACCCCGCGCTTCGGGGGACCAAGCCACTTGTCGCCGACCTTGTATGTGGGCAACTTTGTGGCTTCGACTACCCTATTCACCACCTTTCCGCCAACAGTGCGGTTGATAGGCGCTCCCACCCACACGACCTCGCTTGTCTTGCGGCATATCACGTAAGTCGCCGCATCCTTCTCGATGCGGTTATTGACATGTGAACCGCATGCGCAATAGTGAGGACCCCACTTGTTAGTCGCGTATAGCGTGCCGCACCTGTCCGCAGGATTCTCTGGCGGGCGACCACGCACGCTGTCTTGCCTGTCCGTGGGGTTTTGGTTCCACCGCCACCATGGACTCATATGCGCCCGGCAGTTGTCCTGAGTCAGAGGTGCCAAGTCCGCTACTGCCGTGACCCACCTGCGCAGCAACTCATCGTTGCGTTCGTCGGGCCGGACGTCGCGTTCAAGCGCATAGCTAATCCACTGCCCGACGACCGCCTTGTCATCTGCAATGGTGACCTCGGCATTGCCCCCATCGCGCCGGAATTGCAAGAACTCGTCGAGGCGCTGCATCCAGTGCTGACGTTCGTCCATGGCACTTACCCCCGCCTGGCCAGCCAATACAGGAATTGCGCCATTCCCCAGGTGTCCACGACATCGTCCTGACTGAAGTACGGGTGCAGCAGTTCGAGCAGCATGTCATTGGAGCGAACCACCATTTCCCCGTTATTGACTGAATGTCGCGATTCCTCAAGCAGAGTGTGCGCATCGTCTGCCGTTGAGGCATCCAGCAGTCCAAGCCGGCAGAGAAGCTGGATCATGTCAAGTTTGCCTGGCCACTCCGGATCCTCTTTCTTGGACCGAACAACGAAGTTGGGCAAGAATCGCTCCGGCTGCGTGATCGCGAGGAACTTTGTGGTCACGACCGGGCCGAACCCCTTGATGCTCAACACCGACTCGAATCGAGTGACCAGATCGTCGCTGCCGTAGCACAACGCGTGGATGAGGTCTCGCATCCGCGCCCAGCCGGTTTCGGACACGTCGCGGATCGCGGTGTTGGGGCCAGCCGTACCGCCGCAACGGCCGTAGTCGAAGTCGCCCGTCTTGGCCTTCTTCCAAAGTGCCCTGATCTCGTCCTTCTTCGCGTACTCCAAGGCTGGCAGCGAGACCAGGAACTCTTCGAATCTGGCGCGTGCCTGTTTGTGCTGTCGATCATCCCCATCCGGATAGCCGTCGCAGCGCAGCCCCTTCTTGCGGAACTCGGTTACGAGCATGGTGACAGAACCATTTTCGTTCACACGTGCGAGCTTACGGCGGAGGTGCGACACGCCGTCCGGCTACTGGCGACCGCGTGGGCGAGGCCCGCTATGCGAGGTCGGGGCCGATGTAGTGGACGAGCGGGCCGTGATCTTGCTCGCTCCAAAGAATCAGCCACTCTTCGCCGGAACCATGCACAGGGACACCCCACATGGCCGGTCGGTGGTAGCGCCGACGGCGAATGCGGCGGCTGTGTCGGTCGTCCTCAATGTCGTCTAGGACATCGTTCACTCGTTGGTACATCTGGATCAGGCTTGCATCGGCTCGTATCGCGACGATCTGCCGGTCAGCCTCTGGGCTGAAGAGCAGTTCACCCATCGGCCCGGTGGTGATATTGGGGGTATGTAGCTTGTGTTTCAATGCCCCAATCAGTACGATCGGCTACGTACACAGTTGCCTGCTGCCTAACCTCACCAGAGCAGGCACCAGCGTGTTGGGGGGTCTCACGCATGTCTCAGCTCGTTGAGCTCGACAGTCGGCGTCGCGCAGCGCTCGGCCGGATCGGGAACCCTGAACACAACCTCTACCTAGTCGATGAGGAACCCGACGGCACTCTGATTTTCACGCCGGCTGTCGTGATGTCGGCGCATGAGGCGGCGTTGCTGCGGAGCCCCGAGCTCGTGGTGCAAATCGAGGCGGATCAGGCGGACCCATCGCGGGCGGTTCGTTCCGCAGCGAGGCGCCCTCGCAAGCCCTCCGGGGCGTAGCCCCGATTCAGGGCGTCGATTATCGCGCGAAGGTTGGCTGCGGCGCCCAGCAAATGTACGTTTCGTCAGTAGGGTGATGCCAGTTTCGTCTGCCGCCTGATACGCAGGCCGGCACGCAGTTTGCGGCCTGTTTGGGCGCCCTCAGCCCCAAAGGTCTGCGATGGGTACCGCCTCATGTCTCGCTCGAGCCAGCGGCGGTGACGGCCGGTGTGCAGCACCACACCCCCGGCGAACTGCTCCGCAGACAAGCTGTCACGCAGCCAGATGAGATGCCGGGCGTCCTTCGCTGATGGCGCACTTGCGGACTTGATCTCGAATGCGGCTACACGGGCACCGAACTCGGCGATGAGATCGATTTCGTGCTCGCCTTGCTGGCTGCGAAGGTGATGCAGGCACACAGGAACGTCGGCCGATTCCGCTTCCGCTCGCAGCTGGCCGGCGACATAGGTATCGAGCAGTCGGCCGCGCGCATCGGGATCTCGCCGTGCAGCGTCGAAGTCGACCTGTGCGAGCGATGCAGCCAGGCCTGAATCGCAGAGATATCGGTTGGGTGTGCTCGTCAGGTGCCGCAGATGGTTGGAACGCCACGCGGGGGGTCCACGAAGAGGCGCTGTGCGTCCAGGATGTCGTGATACCCCGCCGCAGTCTTGCGGTCGAGGTCAGCAGCCTCGGCGAGGGCGCTGTCGGACACAACTCCAGCCGTGTGCAGCGCGCACGTTCGCAAGTAGCGGCGGAAGCGGCTCGGGCTGCGCGGCCGGCCTCGTCCTGAGCCGAACTCATCGAGGTCACGTGTCGTGGTGACGTCGACGGGGCAGGACCTGGTACGTGGATGACCAGCTCGATGACGGCCGGACGGGCGGTCGCGCACGTTCCTGTTGTGCCCCGGTGCGCAGGCGGATGGTGCCTTGATTCGGTAGGCCAGTTGCTGTTCGGCGGCGCTGTGGCCTGTGTGTCGGGTCGTTGTCGCGGAGTTTCCGGTGTGCACGAATGTTTGTTTTTGCGAACGTGTGTCTGTATACTCGTCTCATGTTCACCGATCAGCGCTTCGAGCACCGTGCCGGCAGCCGTGCTGGGGCGCCTGAGGTGCAACCGGTCGGTCAGTCTGGCTGCTCCGCAGAGGCGGACAGCGACGAGCCGGACTGGGTCGAAGTCAACCGTGAGGCTGCCAGGGTCCGGGCTGCGGCTCGGGGCGCTGAGCGCGGCCCGTTCCTTGGGGCGCAATGTGCGGCGGGGTTGGGGCTGGAGTCGCTGACCGATGGCGATCTGTTGGACCGTGTCGTCAAGCTGACGGCGGAGCGCTCCCGCATCGAGGCGGAGTATCTGGCGGCGGTGGGCGAGCTGGTGTCCCGTGACGGGGCGCAGTCTGCTGCGTGGCAGCTGCGCGAGTACACGCGCATGAATCCTGCGCAGGCGCGCAGCGAAGCCCGTCTCGCCGAATCGCTCGCGGAGCATTCCTTGGGCGACACGCTCGATGCGCTGGCGGCCGGCGAAATCCACATGTCCCATGCCAAAGTGATTGCCCGGGAGGCCCCCAAGACCCATCGCCGCGGCGAGTCGGATTTCTTGGGGCTGTGCCGTGCCTATCCGTCCGATGTGGTGGCCCGTCACTCGCTGGCCTATGAGAGCGAGCAGGTCTACGCCGACCTCGCTGCCGAAGCCGCTGCGGCCGCTCCTGGGGGATCGGTCGAGCCCGCTGACGCCGAGCTTGCCCTCCAATGGCACCGCCGGCGCTGCTCGATGCGGCTGGGCGACGACGGCATGTGGCACCTGCATGCCGACCTCGACTACCTCGTCGGCCGCCAGGTGAGCATGCAGCTCGCTGCGGCCGAGCGTGCCGTGCGCCAGCGAGACGACTCAGCCCAGGACACGTTCGCGCAGCGCAACGCCGATGCCTTCTGCGATCTGATCCTGGGCCGCCAACGTCCCGGGGCCAGCCTGGTGATCGCCGCCGACTACGACAACGTCTCGGGGCGGCTTGCCAACCCTCGGCTCGATGACGGCACGCCCATCTCAGCGAATCAGCTCGCCGAGCTCGCCGCCGACGCCAAGATCCTTCCCGCCATCTTCAACAGCGACTGGAGCCAACTCGCCTTGGGTCGAGTCCGCAGCGCGTCCGAAGCGCAACGGATCATCCTGGCCATCCGTGACGGCGGCTGCATCGCATGCGCCACCCACGCCGAGCACTGCCACGCCCACCACATCGACCACTTCGAAGACGGCGGCCCCACCGACATTCCGAACCTCGCCAACCTGTGCGAACCCTGCCACCGCGACCACCACAAACGCCACTGGCCCATCGAAACACCCTCCAGCGGCCGACCGCGGCGAGCACCTCCCGGCAGCCAGCCCAGCCCGCCAGCGCCCAGCGACCAATCCTGCCCAGACCCCACAGCATCCCCCAGCCGAGACCCAATCAGACCGACTGGCCCCCTCACCACAGCAGGCCACGACCCGCCGGCCGCTGCCTGACCCGCCGACCCCATCCGCACCGCTCTGCCTCCGTGGGTCTGTCCGAGAAGTTCGGACCTGATTCGCGCCGGGTTTTGCACAGTCTGTTGGGTTCACTGATGTTCACGTCTTGATGCCGTCGCCGCATGACACCTGATCGGGAAGCCGCAATCGGCTTGTTTCATCTCGAGCAAGCAGTTCTGGGCATACGCGACGCGAGCGAGCCCAAGCGTGTCAAGGAGATTCCCGACGACTTGCGGATCGAGGTTCCTCACGATCCGTCCCTTGCCACTGAAACCATCATGTTCAATCGGGCGGACATGATCCGCTGCATTCTCTCTCGGCTGGTCGCGGCAGGAAGAGTCGAAGAAACCACGAAAGGCTGGGTGCTCGTCTCGCAGAGCCGTGGCGCGTAGGCACGCGTTGGCTTCGCTCATGCAGATGGCCTGAACTCTTGTTCGAACATTTTCGCCATCTTCCACTGCATATCGCTTGACTGGCCCCATCACATACGAACAAGCCGAGAACCACTGTTCAACTCTCCGCGATCCAGGGCTTGCCCGATCTCGATCAGATGAGTCGCGAATGGCCGATTAAGATTCCGACATTTGGTCGGTTGGGTTCTATGTTTTTGGTCAGTTAGGGGTCATCTGTTTGGCATAATGCAGACTGTGGAACAGCAAGCCGACAACAGCGATGCTGCGTCCGAGGGCACGGCGGCCTACCTGCCGAGAGTTGTCGATGCGGAGATCGCCGGCTGCATGGAAGGCTTGCCGGCTGTGTTGATCGAGGGACCGCGTGCCTGCGGCAAGACCACCACCGGGCGCCACCATGCCCGCAGCGAAGTGATGTTCGGCGCCGATCCCACCGCACGCTCCGCGGCCGAGGTGGACCCGCGCCGTGTTCTGCGTGGTCCCCGCCCGCGGCTGCTCGACGAGTGGCAGCTGGTCCCCAGCATCTGGAATCAGGTGCGTGCTGCTGTCGATGACCACGCCCGAGCGGGCAGCTACATCCTGACCGGCTCTGCATCACCTCCCGACGATGTCACCCGTCACACCGGCACCGGGCGGATCACACGGGTGCAGATGCGACCGATGTCGCTCTACGAGTCGGGAATGTCCAGCGGCGAAGTCGGCACGGACGGACTCTTCGAGGGTCGCCTCAAGTCCGCGGCGCCCGCCGAGACGGGCCTCGGCGACATCATCGAGGCGATCTGTCGCGGCGGCTGGCCGGCCAGCACCTCCGCGAGCCTGTCCGCAGCGCAGCGCTACTGCCTCGGATACATCAACGAGGTCAGCCGCGCCGACATTCCTCAGCTCACGGGCGAGACGCGCAACCCGACGGGAGTCATGAGGCTCATGCGCTCGCTCGCCCGCAACGTCGCCTCGGAAGCGTCCGAACGAACGCTGGCCACGGACACCGGCGACCCGCAGCCGCTGCACCGCACGACAGTATCGAGCTACCTTGACGTGTTGCGAAGGCTCTTCGTCGTCGAGGAACTCCCAGCATGGTCAGCCGACCTGCGCTCGCGTGCCCGGCTGCGCCAGAGCCCCAAGCGCCTGTTCGTCGATCCATCGCTCGCAGCGGCCGCTCTGCGAGCTGGCCCCGAGCGGCTCGACGCCGACCATCGGCTGCTCGGTCTGCTGTTCGAAGCACTTGTCGTGCGGGACATGCGCGTGTACAGCCAAGCCCACGGGGGTGATCTGTTCCACTACCGCGACAGCACGAACCTGGAAGCCGACATCATCTGCGAACTCGGCGACGGTCGATGGCTCGCTGCCGAGGTGAAGCTGGGCGCCCGCGCCGCTGTCGATCACGCTGCAGCAGCGCTGCTCAAGCTCCGCGACCGCGTCGACACAACGGTAATCGGCCCGCCCTCGGACCTCGTCGTCATCACTGCAACCGGCCACGGCTACCGCCGTCCAGACGGCGTGTTCGTCGCGCCTGTCAGCACACTCGGACCATGATCGCCATGGCGCAACCCGGGTGCTCAGCCGCCTGAACGTCATCTCTGAGCGCTACGGGTGGTACCGCAGCGCAGTAGCGGCTGCCACTCGAACTGCCCACGAGCATTCAATGAACACGCCTGCTGGGCGGGCTCTAGGGTGGCGGGCATGTGGATTCGTCTTCGTCAGATTGCCGTTACGACTGCCGACTTGGCCCAGACCTCGGCGGACATCCAGAGCGTTCTCGGCGTCGAGCCGTGCTTCACCGATCCCGGTGTCGGCATCTTCGGACTCAAGAACGTGCTGTGGCCGGTGGGCACCCAGTTCCTCGAGTGCGTCACGCCAATCCAAGAGAACACTGCCGCCGGCCGATACCAGCAGCGCCGTGGCGGCGACACCGGCTACATGGTCATCACCCAGGTCAGCGACGTTGCTGCACGCCGGGCCCATGTCGACGAGATGGGCGTCCGGATCGCATTCGAGATGAACCACGCCGACGAAGGCCACGTCGGCATGCAGCTGCACCCGGCCGACACCGGCGGCGTGTTCTTCGAGATGGACCAGATGACAGGACCCACCGGCGACGACGTCGGCGGCGCCTGGACACCTGCCGGCGCCTACTGGGAGCCCTACGTCTGCACCGACAGGGTGAGCAGCATTGCGGCGGCCGAGCTGCAGAGCCCCGACCCGCAACGACTGGCCGACCGCTGGAGCCAGATCGCCCAGATCGACCTCGGCACCGATGCCGAGGGCCACCCCACGATCCAGCTCGACAACGCCACGCTGAGGTTCGTGCCCGAGACCGATGGCCGCGGCGAAGGCCTCGGCGGCATCGATGTCGCGACCGTCGACCGCGACGCAGTGCTGGCGGCCGCCCGCACGCGGGACTGCTACGTGAACGACGGCCAGGTCGCGCTCGCCGGGCTGCGGGTCAACCTCGTCGACCCAGACTGAACGGGCCATCTGGCCCCTGTCGACACTCGCCAGCCTGCGGGCCGAACTCGTCGACACCGACTGAACGGGCTTGCCGGCGCTCCCCGGCGTACCATCGGCATCCGCCGCAGGTCGCGACCCCGTCGCGACCACACAGGGAGGTTCTTGCCGATGAGCGAGATCGTTGACCAATTCAAGCGCTCCGTTGCGCTGTTCGATTCGGTGGTGGCCGGCGTGCCAGACGATGCCTGGGGCAATGACACCCCGTGCGCCGACTGGAATGCAACCGAGCTGCTGCGCCACCAGTGCGGCGTGCTCGACGCGCTCGCCGCCGTCGCTCGCACCGGCGAGGTGGGCATGCCCCAGATGGCCGACGACGCCGGCAATCCGGCGGCCCAGTGGCTGGCCACCCGCGACGGCGTGCTTGCCGCAATCGACGGGGCCGACCTGTCCGCCGAGGACAAGTACTGGTTCGGGCCGATGAGCTTCGAGAACTTCGTGGGCATGGTGCAGTGGGATCCGCTGACCCACGCTTGGGACCTGGCCCAGGCCAGCGGCAACCCCATCGACCTGCCCGACGACCTGTGCGAGGCCAGCCTCGCCCGGGTGCAAGCCTTGGGCGACATCCCCCGCAAGTGGAGGCTGATCACCGACGCGGTCGATGTGCCCGACGACGCGCCGATGTCGCACCGGTACCTGGGCTACGTCGGGCGGCAGCCGTGAGCACCGCCGCTGAGAGCGAAGCCGGCCAGACAGCCGACAGCACGAGCGGCGACGACACAGCCGGCAGCGACCGTGCCGAGCCACAGCGGTGGCAGATCGGCGAGGTGTCCATCACCTCTGTCTCCGAGGCCGCCACGCCCACGTCGCCGCGCTTCCTCTACGACGACCTCACCAAGGGCGGCGTGCTCGCCCGTGCCGAGGCGGCACCGTGGCTGCGCCCGCATTTCGTCAGCGACGACGGCTACCTGCTGCAGCGCATCCATACCTGCGTGATCTCGGCGGGCGAACACCGCATCGCCGTGGACACCTGCGTCGGCAACGACAAGGAACGCACCAACCCGCTGTGGCACCGCCAGCAAGGGCCGTTCCTCGACGACATGACCGCAGCAGGCTTCCCACCCGAGTCCATCACCCATGTGGTGTGCACCCACCTGCACGTCGACCACGTGGGTTGGAATACCTGCCTGAGCGCCGACGGCGAATGGGTGCCCACATTCCCCAACGCGGAGTACCTGTTCTGCGCCCCCGAGTACGACTACTGGGCAAATCACGAAGACCTGTTCGGCGATGCCGTGTTCGAGGACTCCGTGGCGCCCGTCGCCGCAGCGGATCGCGCCAACATGGTCGAGGCTGTCGATGCCATCTGCTCGGAGGTGTCATTCCAGTCGACACCGGGCCACACACCGGGGCACCTCTCGGTGGTGATCTCCAGCGGCGGCAAGCGAGCGATCATCACCGGCGACATGGCGCACACCCCAATGCAGCTCGCCGACCCCGATCTCAGCTCGATGTTCGACACCGATCCCGACGAGGCCCGCCGCACCCGCCACGAAGCCTTCGGCGACTGGGCCGACGGCGAGACACTGGTGATCGGCACCCACTTCGGGGGACCCACCGCCGGCATCATGGTTCCCCACGAAGGCGCCTACCGCCTCGACTGCGACTGACGCCCAGACGCAGTGCCCCGGGGGGTGACCCCGGGGGCTGAGACTCGTGCCCGAGCGACCCGCAAGCGAAGTGGACCAGAGCGACACGCTCCCGACGAACCGATGCCCGGACGGCCCGTGAGCAGCGGCGCTAGTGGCCGCCTCGCAGCAACCGGGCAATTCCTGACATCAGGCGATCGGGCCGGTCCGAGCGCTGCTCACGCTGATCGGCCACGCCGAGCAGGGCACGGCTGGCGCGCACGCCGAGCCATCGCAGCGGCTCCGGCTCCCAGCGTCGGGAACGCACCCCCACCCAGGGCAGGCTCGTGCGCTCGGTATCGCGCTCAGCGATCAGCTCGGCCATGGTGCGGCCCGCCAAGTTGGACGCCGCGACGCCCTCGCCCACGTAGCCGCCCAGCACGCCCTCGCCGGAATGAGGGTCGAAGCGCACGCCGGGCAGCCAGTTGCGGGGAATGCCCAGCACGCCGCCCCAGCGGTGGGTGATGCGAGCTTCGGCCACCTGCGGCAGCATCTCGACGAGTACCCGCCAGGTCCGACGGTGCATGGGCAGGTGCGTTTCGGCAGCAGGCACGATGCGAGAACCGAAGCTGTACGGCACACCGGTGGCGCCGAAGGCGAGCCGGTTGTCGGCAGTGCGCTGCCCGTAGGTGACCATGCGGCGGTCGTCGGCAAAGCTGGGACGGTTCGCCAAGCCGATGTCGTCGAAGACCGCTTCGGGCAGCGGTTCGGTGGCGATCATCCGCGAATACACCGGCAGGATGTCCCGCCGCAGGCCCTGCAGATCTCTCGTGTACGCCTCGGTGGCGCGCACAATCACCGGTGCACGAACCTCGCAGCGGCCGTGGCTCATCGGCGAGCCACGAGCGCCTTCAGCAGCAATCTGCACTGCGCCGCCGTCGATACCGGTCGCACGCGTCTGCTCGTAGATCTCCACTCCCGACGCTTCGGCGGCGCACGCCAGCCCCAGTGCCAGCTTGGCCGGATCCACTACCGCAGAGGGTCCCAGCAGGACACCGCTGCGCACGTCGGTGGCGTTGAGCTGTGAGCGTGCCTCGTCGGCGTCAAGCAGGCGGACCTCCTCGTCGGTGAGCCCGAGACTGCGGGCCTCGGCGATCTCGGCAGCCTGGCGCTCGGCTTGGGGACCGGTGCGGGCAAGCCTGATGGTGCCGCCCTTGGCGTAATCACAGTCGATGCTCTCGGCGGCGGCCACCCGCCCGATCTCGTCAACGGCATCGAACACTGCCCGCACCTGACGCATCGCCCCAGCCGGGCCCGAACGCCGGGCGTAATCGGCAACCGAGCCGGCCAGCTCCCCCACCGCCCAGCCACCGTTGCGTCCCGAGGCCCCGAAGCCGCAATAGTGCCGCTCCAGCACCGCCACTCGCAGGGCAGGCTCCAGCCGCTTCAGGTAGTACGCCGTCCACAAGCCGCTGAATCCGCCGCCCACGATGGCGACATCCACATCCAGATCACCGTCGATGCCGGGCCGCGGCGTGACCGGCGGGTCGAGCCGGTCGATCCACAGCGGTGTGGTGGAGGCTGTCTCCAGCGACGACGCATCGGAGTCGGCGGCGGCAGCCATGTCGCGGACGCTAGCTGTGCGCCCGAGGGTCGAAGAGCGCAGCAGTAATGTCTCGCTCGGCAGCCAGTTGCCGCAGTCGCCTATGGGGGTTCTGCGATGCGTGAGATCGAAGCCGTGTCAGTCGGCGAGCGCTCGGGCCTTCGATACGCCCGGATTCTCCCGGAATGGGCTGCAGAACTGGAAGCCTTGGAGCTGGCCTCCCACCCGACCGCAGACCGCGCCGACCTCTATGACGCCCAGGGCTTCGCCCAGCTGGCGCAGGACTTCCCCGAGGGCTGCTTCGCAGGATTCGACGGCGACGAGCTGGTGGCCATGGGGGTCGGCATCCGCTGCGACTTCGACTGGGGGAACCCGATTCACACCATCGCCGATCTCGTCCCCGACGACCACGGCGCCAGCGGGCACGATCCTGATGGCCTCTGGTACTACGGCACCAGCATCGCCACCCGGCTCTCTCACCGTCGCAAGGGCATCGGCGCTGAGCTCTACGTGTTGCGCAAGCAGGTCTGCAGAGATCTCGGCTTGGACGGCATCGTGGCGGGCGGCGTCATCCCCGGCTACGCCGAGCACAAGGCGGACATGACGGCCGACGAGTACATCGCCGAGGTGCGGGAAGGCCGGCTGTACGACCGGACGCTGAGCTTCCAGATCGAGAACGGCTTCGAGGCAGTGTGCGGCTTGCCGAACTACATCGCCGATCCGGCAACCGACAGCTGGGCCGCTCTGATCGTCTGGCGAAACCCCGACCCGCAGGGCGGCACGTGAGCGGCAGCACCGACCCCGCGGCGAGCGGAGAACACGTGAGCGACAGCACCGACGCTGCGGCGAGCGGAAGAGGCTTGATCGCCGGCGCCGACGCCGAGGTGCTCGGCGACGGGGCGTTCCGCTCAGATGACCTGCACGGCCGCAAGCCCGAGATGACCTACGGCGGCGCGCTGTCGTTCCTGCGACGCCGCTACACCCGCGACATCGCCGACGCCGACATCGTCGTGTCTGGCATCCCGTTCGACATGGCGACGTCGAACCGGCCCGGTGCCCGGCTGGGCCCCCGCGCCATCCGGGCAGCGTCAACAGGTCTCGCTGAGCTCGACGCCTACCCCTTCGGATTCGATCCGTTCGCCTATCTCGCCGTGGTCGATTACGGCGACTGCTTCATCGACTATGGGCACCCCACCGAAGCCGTCGAGCGAATCGAGGCCCACTGCACGGAGATCCTCGAACAAGACGCGCAGATGGTGACCTTCGGCGGCGACCACTTCGTCACCTACCCGATCCTGCGGGCCCATGCGGCCAAGCACGGGCCCCTGTCGCTCATCCACTTCGACGCGCACCCCGACACTTGGCCTGACGCGCAGGGCCGCCTCGATCACGGCTCGATGTTCCTGCGAGCGCTGCACGAGGGCATCATCGAGCCGACTGCGTCGGTGCAGATCGGCATCCGCACCCATAACGACGACGACTTCGGGTTCACGGTGCTCGGTGCGCCCTGGGTGCACCGCAATGGACCCGCCGCCGTGCTCGAGGTCGTGCGCGAGACGGTCGCCGACCGCCGGGCCTACGTGACCTTCGACATCGACTGCATCGATCCCGCCTTCGCACCCGGCACCGGCACGCCAGTGTCGGGAGGGCTCACCACCGCGCAAGCGCTGGAAATCGTGCGGGGCCTCGCCCCCATCGACATCGTGGGGATGGACGTGGTCGAGGTCGCCCCTGCGTACGACGTGTCGGAGATCACCGCCTTGGCGGGCGCAACGCTCGCTCACGACTTCATCTGCACGCAGGCCGTTCGGGCCGGGGCGCCTGCACAGCCGCTCGGGCTGACATGAGCAGCGACGACATGGCGTCCGCGCCGCCGCCCGATGCTGGTCCCGGCGTGCCGGCCGTGGAAATGCACGGCATCTCCAAGCGATTCGGCGATGTCGTGGCAGTCGACGGCGTCGACCTGCAGATCGGCGACGGCGAATTCTTCGCATTGCTCGGGCCGTCAGGATGCGGCAAGACCACCACGCTGCGGATGATCGCCGGCCTCGACATCCCCAGCGAGGGACGCCTGGCGATCTTCGGCGAGGAAGTCGCTTCGTGGCCCCCCGACCGTCGGCCGGTGAACACCGTGTTCCAGGCGTACGCCCTGTTCCCGCACATGACGGTGGAGCAGAACATTGCGTTCGGGCTGCAGATGCGCGGCATCCGCGGCCCCGATGCCGATCGCCAGGTCGCCGAGGCCACAGCGCTGGTGCAGCTCGAAGGCATGGAGCATCGTCGGCCCTCACAGCTCTCGGGCGGCCAGCAGCAGCGAGTCGCCCTCGCACGGGCCTTGGTGAATCACCCCAAAGTGCTGCTGCTCGACGAGCCCCTCGGAGCGCTCGACCTCAAGCTTCGACAGGAGATGCAGGTGGAGCTGAAAGCCCTGCAGCGCGAGGTCGGCATCACATTTGTGTTCGTCACCCACGACCAAGAGGAAGCCTTGGCCATGAGCGACCGCGTGGGCGTGATGTCCGACGGCAGGCTGCTGCAGATCGGTACGCCGGCGGAGGTCTACGAGCATCCCGCAAACCGCTTCGTGGCCGACTTCATCGGGCGCACCAACCTGCTCGAAGGCGTCACCGAGAGCCCGTCCGCGGTGCGGCTGGATGCCGGCGCAGTGGTAGCCGCCGCGAACGAGCTGGCTGCCGGCGCCCCCGTAGCGCTGAGCGTGCGCCCCGAGCAGGTGCGGCTGCATCGCCGCGGCGAGACGCCGCAGGGCGCCCCATGCCTTGACGGCGTCATCACCGACGCCACCTACCTCGGGCACGCCTTCGTGTACACGGTCGCGATCAGCCCCACCGCCGGTGCCAGCGGTACAAGCGCCGGCGAACAAGCGGCCACCATCACGGCGCGTTCAGAAACCGGTTCAGCGGCACTCGCCGCCGGCGAACCCGTCTCGGTCAGCTGGTCGCCTGCGGCGACAACGGTGGTCGCGGACTGATGCCCTCGCTGACGCCGGCAGAAACAGCCGCGCAGCGCAGGAAACGACGCACCGGCACGCTCATCGCCACGCCGGGCGCGCTGTACCTGCTGATCTTCTTCGTGGTCCCCCTCGGCCTCATCACCGTGTACTCGTTCGCGACCCGCACCTCCACGGGCCGCACCTCGCTGAGCGGCTGGAACCTCGATTCCTACGAGCGCATCGCCGACGACGTGATCGGGGGCATCATCGCCCGCTCGGCCTGGCTGGCGTTCCTCACCACCGTGCTGTGCCTCGTGGTCGCCTACCCCTTCGCCTACTACCTGGCCACCCGTCCTCCCCGGCTGCGCGCCCGGCTGCTCGTGCTGGTGATGATCCCGTTCTGGACCAACGGTCTGGTGCGCGTCTTCGCAATCCGTTTCCTGCTCGGATCGAACGGTCCCGCCTCGGCGCTCAGCGAGGCCATGGGCTTCGGCACATTCCGGATCCTGTTCACCCCCACTGCGGTGGTGCTGGGAATGGTGTACGGCTTCCTCACCTTCATGGTGCTGCCGCTGTACGTGGCGCTGGAACGCATGGACTGGCGCCTGGTAGAAGCCGCCCGCGACCTCTACGCGAGCGGAGCGAAGGCCTTCTGGCGCGTGACCGTGCCGCTCACCCGCTCGGGCATCGTGGCGGGCTGCGTGCTGGTGTTCGTGCCCAGCTTCGGCGCCTATGTCGTGCCGGAGATCCTGGGCGGCGCCAAGACGCTGCTCATCGGCTCCTATGTGGCACGCCAGTTCCAGGCGGCCCGCAACTGGCCCTTGGGCGCAGCGCTGAGCGTGCTGGTGATCGTGTCGATGCTCGTGGCTGTGGCGATCAACCAGCGGAACTCGGCCAATGCCGAACGAACACAGGGCGTCACGCGATGAGGCGCCGCAGGTCATGAGCACGCTGGGCACCGCCGGCACCAAACGCTCGGCCAGGCGCCTGCTGAAGGCCAACGCCTGGTTCGTGTTCGCGTTCCTGTACGTGCCGATCGTGGTACTGGTGATCTTCTCGTTCAACGACTCCGAGCGGGTCAACGTCTGGCAAGGCCTCTCGGCGCGCTGGTACGGCGAGGCGCTGGGCAACACGCAGGTGATCAGCGCCCTGCGTGTGTCGCTCATCGTGGCGATCAGCTCGACCATCGTGTCCACGGTGCTGGGCACCGCGGTGGCGCTGGCACTCGACCGCTACCGCTTCAAGGGCCGGCGGGCGCTCGACGGCACCGTCTACCTGCCCATCGTCATCCCCGACATCACCATGGCCGTCATGCTGCTGGTGTTCTTCGCCGAGGCCTTCAAGCTCATCGACACCTTCGGCCCGAGGCTCACCCTGGGCGTCACGACCGTCGCGCTCGGCCATATCGCGTTCAACATCTCGTTCGTCGCCGTGGTGGTACGCGCACGGCTGGATCAGTTCGACCGCACCCTCGAAGAGGCAGCACGTGATCTGTATGCCACGCCGTGGCGTACGTTCAGGAGGGTGACGCTGCCGCTGATAGCGCCGGGCATCGCCGCGGGCGCCCTGCTGGCGCTGACGCTCTCGCTCGACGATGTGGTCATCTCGGCGTTCACGGCAGGACCGGGCGCCACGACGCTGCCTGTGTACGTGTTCAGCACCATCCGTCAGGGCGTCACGCCGGAGCTGAACGCCATCTCGACGCTCATGCTGGCTGCGTCGGTCACGCTGGTGGTGGCATCGCTGGCCTTGCAGCGTCCGAGGAGCACGACGCCATGAGCCCCACCGCGCCGCCCAGGCGCACAACCCACCGCGCCGCCAGGCGCACAACCAACACAGTCCCGACAACGCAAGCGAAACAACGACGCTCGACAGGGGCGTCTACAAGGGAGGAACCATGAACAGCCTTGCGAAGAGCGCGTCCCCGACACGCTGGGCGCGATGGCTAGCACTCGCCGCGGCCGCGGCGCTGCTCGTCAGCGCATGCGGCGGCGGGGGCAGCGACAACGCCGCCGATGACTGCGAGCCCGGCGAGACCGACGGCGACCTCGCCTTCTACAACTGGGCCGACTACATCGACGAGGAGCTGCTGCTGGCCTTCGAGGAGGAGACCGGCGTCAGCATCGACTACACGGTCTACGAGTCGAACGAGCAGATGCTCAGCCAAGTCGAGTCCGAGGCGGCCATCTACGACCTGGTCGTGCCGTCGGACTACATGGTTGCGCTGATGATCGAAGAAGAGCTGCTGCTGCCGCTCAACTACGACGCGCTCCCGAACTTCTCCAACATCGACGATGCGTGGGACAACCCGCCGTTCGATCCTGAGCACCGCTACCACGCGGCCTACCAGTGGGGCACCACCGGCATCGGCATGACCTACGAAGCGCTCGACGCGATCGGCGGCGAGTCGTCATGGGCAGTCATCTTCGATGCCGACACCGCCGCGCAGGTGCCCGGGGGCATCTCGATGCTCGACGACGCGCCCGAGGCCGTGTCGGCGGCGCTCAAGTACTTGGGCTACAGCATCGCCGAGACCTTCGAGTCAGGCAACGAGGACGCCATCCGCGAGGCGGGTGCGCTGCTCAAGGCCACCAACGACCGGCTGGTCAAGTACGACTCGGTGACCTACGGCGACGATCTGGTCAACGGCGAGGTCGACGTGGCACACGGCTGGAGCGGCGGGTTCGCCCAGGCGTTCTTCGAGACCGACGCCTATGAGACCCACGTGTACACGATCCCCGCCGAGGGCGGCGTGCGCTGGGTGGACACCATGGCCATCCCGCACAACGCAGACAACGTGTGCTCGGCCCACGCCATGATCAACTTCCTGCTCGACGCGCAGAACGGCGCCGCGCTCACCAACTACACCTACTACGGCAGCCCGAACGAGGCCGCGACGCCGTACATCCTCGACGAGATCCTCGAAGACCCGGGCATCTACCCGCCGCCGGACGTCTACGAGCGGCTGGAGCTGATCCCCCAGATGGGCGACCTGGGCCTGATCGTGCAGGACATGCTCACCGAGGCCAAGAGCTGATCATGTGACCCGCTGGGTGGGCGTGTCTCAGTTGCGGGGCACGTCCACCCAGGGCACGTCTTTGTCTATGCGGGGCTCGCCCGGCAGGCCGAGCACCTGCTCGCCCAGGATGTTGCGCATGATCTCTGAGGTGCCGCCCTCGATGGAGTTGGCGCGCACTCGCAGGAAGCCGTGCTGAACCCCGCCGTCGGCGCCGTCGACCGACAGGTCGCCGGGGCGGCGGAACGTGTAGTCGTAGCCGACGAGCCCGTCCGAGCCCATCATGTCGACCGCGCAGGTCATCAGGGCCTGGTTGAGCTCGGCAAACGCCAGCTTGGCGATCGACATCTCCGGCCCGGGGTTGCCCTTGCGTCGATTGGCGCCGGCTCGCATGTTGGTGAGCCGCAGCACTTCGGCGCGGGTCCACAGCTTGGTCAGCCGGTCCCGGGTGACGTCGTCGCGCTCGGCATCGTCGCGCTGGTCCCACAGCTTCACCAGCACCGAGATCGGCCCCGAGCCTCGCTTGGGAGGACCGGCACCGCCCGCACCGATCGCATTGCGCTCGTTCATCAGCGTGGTCAGCGACACCCGCCAGCCGTCGCCCACGTCGCCGATGCGGCTCGCGTCGGGCACGCGCACATCGGTCATGTAGACCTCGTTGAACTCGGCCTCGCCGGTGATCTGGCGCAGCGGGCGCACCTCCACGCCCGGCGACTTCATGTCGAGCGCAAAGTAGGTCAGCCCCCGGTGTTTGGGCACCTCGGGATTGGTGCGGGTCACCAGCATCCCGAAATCACCGAGATGAGCCAAGGTGTTCCACACCTTCTGGCCGTTCACCACCCATTCTTCGCCGTCGGCGACCGCCCGGGTCGCCAACCCGGCGAAGTCGCTGCCCGCACCCGGCTCACTGAACAGCTGGCACCACAGTTCCTCACCCGTGAACATCGGCCGCAGGAACCGCTGCTTGACCTCGTCGCTGCCGTGAGTGTGAATGGTCGGCCCGGCCAGGTGCATGAAGAAGGTCACCGGCTTCATGGGTCGGGCGCCCGCCGCTCGCAGCCGTTCCTCGACCCGGCGCTGCAGCTTCGGGCTCACGCCCAGGCCCCCGTGGCCCTCGTCGAAGTGCACCCACGCCAAGCCGACGTCGAACTGTGCACCGCGGAATTCGGCGTAGCTGAGCTGCTTGGGGTCGTGGGAAGCAAGCAGCTCGTCGATGGCTGCGTCAACCCGCGCAGTGGCCGGGTCGACGGCCGAGTCGGCAGCCGGGGCGTCAAGCGTGTCGGTCATGCCGCCAGTCTGCCAGCAGTGCGCAGCGTCGGGCGCTGCGCACCATCAGACACAGCACAGCCACACAGGCAGTACCTGGGCGCGCTCGATGAGTCAGTAGCGGTCGCCGGAGAAAGACGGGTCGCTCTTGGCGAGGAATGCCGCCGCCCCGTCGGCCATGTTGCGGGGGATCAGCACCGCCTGGTGTCCCATCTCCACGTCGAGCTGATCGGCCAGATCACGCTGCGTGGCGCCGTCCACCGAGGCCCTGATGCGGCTCATGGCGGCCGGCGAGCTGCGTCGCAGCACGTCGGTCACCTGGGCGACGGCTGCGTCCAGCTCCTCGTCGTCCACGGTCTTCCACACCAGACCCCAGTCTTGGGCCTGATCGGCAGTCACCCGCTCACCGAGCAGTGCCATGCCCAGCGCGCGTGCACGGCCCACCCGCATCGGGAGCTGCCAGGTGGTTCCCAAGTCGGGAACGATGCCCAGTCGGGGCCCGAACGTGGCCACGAAGAATGCCGAGCGCGCCGCGATCGCCACGTCGCACGACAGCGCCAAGCCGATGCCGCCGCCTGCGGTGACGCCGTTGACGCGAGCCACGGTCGGCACCGGGCACTCCGCCACGGCCCGGATCGCCGGGTGGAACACGTTGTCCATCGAGTCGGTGGTGGCCTCTCCAGCAGCGTCAGCGTCGAAACCCTCGGCGTCGCCGGCGGCGGCGTTCCGCAGGTCGGCCCCCGAGCAGAAACCGCGGCCCTCGCCGGTGAGGATCACCGCTCGCACACCGTCGTCGGAGGCAACCATGCCGAAAGCCTCGGTGATGTCGTTCATGAACTCGTCGTTCATCGAATTCAGCGTCTCGGGCCGATTCAGCGTGACCGTGGCCACATCACCCGCCGGATCCCGCTCCACGGTGTAGTTGACGGTGCCGTTGGACGGCTGTGTCTGACTGCTCATGACGGTCTGCCCATGACGGCTACTTGTAGCGGTAGGTGATGCGACCGCGACTGAGGTCGTATGCCGAGACTTCGACCTGCACCCGATCTCCGGGAAGGATCCGGATGTGGTGCTTGCGCATTTTGCCGCTCAGGTGGCCCAGCACCTCGTGGCCGTTGTCGAGCTCAATGCGGAAATGACCGCCCTTCAGTGCCTCGACGGTTTTTCCTTCGAGCAAGATGGCGTCGTCTTTGACTTTCGGCACGTGGTTTCCCTGGTCGGCGGGCAGAACATGCGTGCCCACAGCGGTGAACTCGCAGGCCCCAAGAGGGGCGACACATCATCGTAGCCGAGAGGGCCAGAATCCGCCCACGGCCCCATTTCCCGCAGGAAACCGGACCTGGCGGCGCGGTCAGTGCCGTTTGACGCCGCCGTACTTCATGCGGGTGTCCGACATCGAGGCGAGCCGTGCATCGTCGTTGTTGATGGCCGCCGCCACGAGCTCGCCCATGAACAGCGTGTGGGTGCCCAGGTTCACGCTGTGACGCACCTCGCAGTCCATCCAGGCGGCCGAGTCGACGAACACGGGCGCCCCGGTGGCGGCTTCGTACACAGACCAGCCGTTGAGGGTTCCCGTGCCTGTGCCATCAGCAACGGCTTCGTAGGCAGCGGGCTTGGAGAACTTCACGAACGGCCGCGTGTTCGAAGCGTCCCACAGGTTCACCGTGAACGATCCGCCGTCGGTGATCAATCGGTGGGTCACCGCCGTGTTGTCCACGCCGATGCCGATGATCACCGGCGCCATCGAGAGCTGCGTGATCCAGCTCGTGGTCATCGCATTGCGCTCGTCGCCCGACCTTGACCCCACGAGCGCCAGCGCGTTGGGAATCTTCCACGTCACCCGGTTGACCAGCTCGTCGGTCAGCGCTGTGTCGCTCATGCCGATCCCTCCACGAAAACCCTGCCGCCAAAGCTTGGCACGCGGTTTACGCTCTCGTCGCAGCGCTCCGGCGCTGATCGCCCGCCCGGCGCGGTGCCCCCTTTGCCATCCCATCACGGGTCGGCTTGTCGAGTCGACTCCTGCTGACGGCACGCGAAGAGCCGCACCAGCGGACCGGTGCGGCTCAAGCGACCCGAAGGCCAAGGGCTGAGAGATGGTTCTCCACCGCGGCATTTGAGACGCTCGGTGTCGGGTTCGATTCCCGATCAGTCCACCGCTGAGGCTACCCCAGTCCGAGCAGGTCGTCGCCCGCATTTGCTTCGCCAGCGATCGAACAACCCGAGGCAGAGTCGTGACGGCGGCGGTGGAGTAGGTTGCGCGTACGCAGCGAGCACGGGGACGGCGACATGGCGTATGACCTGAAGATCACAGGCGGCACGATCATCGACGGGACCGCAGCGCCCCGCTACCTCGGCGATGTGGGGATCGCCGACGGCAAAGTGGTGGCGCTCGGTTCGGCGCCCGCGGAGGCCGTCGAGACTGTCGATGCCACCGGACGCATCGTGTGCCCAGGATTCGTCGACATCCACACCCACTACGACGCGCAGATCATGTGGGACCGGCTGGTGAGCTGCTCGCCGTGGCACGGCGTCACCACCATCGTGATGGGCAACTGCGGCTTCTCGGTGGCGCCCACCCGGCCCGAGCACCGTGATCTCATCATGCGCACGCTCGAGAACGTGGAGGGCATGAGCGTCGATGCGCTGCGCGCCGGCCTCGGCGACTGGGGCTTCGAGACCTTCCCGCAGTACCTCGATGCGCTCGAATCGAACGGTGCTGCGGTGAACATGGCGGCGCTCATCGGCCACACCGCCGCCCGCATGTACGTGATGGGCCCCGAAGCAACTGAGCGTGAAGGCACGCCCGAAGAGATCGCCGCCCAGCGGAACCTGGTGGCCGAGGCGCTGCGGGCCGGTGCGCTGGGCTTTGCCACCTCCAAGGCGTCGACCCATGTCGGCTACGAGGGACGACCGGTGCCGAGCCGCGCTGCGACCACCGACGAGATCGTAGAGATCGCCCAAGCGCTGGGCGACGTGGGCGGCGTCATGCAGGCAACGGTGGGACGAGGGCTGAACCACGACGAGTTCGCTCGGATCGCCGAGACCACAGGAGCGCATGTGAGCTGGACGGCGTTGCTGGGCTCAGCCCGGGGCCCGGGCAGCCACCGTGCCGATCTGGAGCGTGCTCGTGAGATCGCCGACCGAGGCCTGCCGGTATACCCCCAGGTGGCCGTGCAGCCCATCCAGTTCGAGATGAGCTGGAAGGCGCCGTTCATCTATGAAGCGCTGCGCTGTTTCAACCCGGTGTCCCAGAGCGATCTGGCAGGTCGCAAGCGCTACTACGCCGACGCCGATTGGCGGGCCGAGTTCAAGGAGAAGGCCGGCACTGGCGGCAAGATCGGCGACCGCTGGGCTCGTACCGAGGTGAGCTACCTGCCGCACAACCCCGAGCTCGAAGGCCGCAACATCCAGGAGATGGCCGACGAAGCAGGTCAAGACCCGGTCGACTGGGTGCTCGACGTGGCCCTCGAAGCCGACCTCGAGATGCGCATCGTCCAGGACGTGATCAATCACGATCCCGACGACATCGACGAGCTGCTGCACGACCCCACCACGGTGATCGGGCTGTCCGACGCTGGGGCGCACGCCAGCCAGCTCTGCGACGCCAAGTACTCCACGGAGTTCCTGCAGACCTTCGTGCGGGGCCGCCGGAGCTTCGACCTCGAAACCGCTGTCCACATGCTGACCCAGCGTCCTGCCGAGGTGTTCGGCATCGCTGACCGGGGCACGCTGGCCGAAGGCAAGCCCGCCGACGTGGTGGTGTTCGACGCCGACGAGGTCGGCCACCTGGGCAAGCGGCGCGTGTACGACCTGCCCGCCGGCGCAGACCGGCTGATCTCCGATGCGAAAGGCATCGATGCAGTCGTGGTGAACGGCACGATCATCCGACGCGACGGCGCCGATGCGGTCGATCCGCACGGCCCGCTGCCGGGCAAGCTGCTGCGCAACGGCAAGGGCTGAGCCGCCGGCATCACCCGACCCACCGGGCACTGGTCGGCCGGGCTCATCGGCTTGATCCAACGCGCCCGATTGGCCGGCGCGGGCCCGCCTGTTGCACAGCGCAAGCCGCATGGCAGGCTTGCGGCCGTGATCGACCTGCGCTCAGACACCGTCTCCAAACCCACGCCCGAAATGCGCGCCGCCATGGCAGCCGCCGAGGTCGGCGACGACGTCTGGGGCGACGATCCCACCGTCAACGAGCTCGAGCGCTACACCGCCGAGCTGCTCGGCAAGGCTGCCGCGCTGTACGTGCCGAGCGGCACCCAGTCGAACCTGTGCGGCCTGCTGGCCCATTGCGAGCGGGGCGACGAGTACATCGTGGGCCACCACGCCCACACCTACATGTACGAAGGCGGCGGCGCGGCGGTGCTGGGCAGCATCCAGCCCCAGCCGGTGCCGACCGACGAGACCGGGATGCTGGATCTCGAAGCGGCCGAGGAGGCGGTGAAACCCAACAACAGCCACTTCGCCCGCACCAAGCTGTTGTGCCTCGAGAACACCATCGACGGCAAAGTGCTGACGCCGGCCCAGCATCAAGCGGCGCGCGGCTTCGCAGACGACCACGGCCTCGGGCTGCATCTCGACGGCGCCCGGCTGTGGAATGCGGCGGTAGCGCTGAGCCTGTCCCCCGCTGAGGTCGCTGCGCCATTCGACACTGTCTCGGTGTGCCTTTCCAAGGGCCTCGGCGCCCCGGTGGGCTCAGTGCTGTGCGGCTCGTCAGAGCTGGTATCGGCGGCTCGGCGCTGGCGCAAGGTGCTCGGGGGCGGCATGCGTCAGGCCGGCATCATCGCCGCGGGCGGAATGTATGCCCTGCAGCACCACATCGACCGGCTCGCCGACGACCACGCCAACGCGCAGCGACTCGCGGCCGGTCTCGAGGCCATCGACGGCATCACCGTCACCGCCTGCAGCACCAACATGGTGTTCTCGCGGATCGACCGCGACGACCCGACGCTGAGCAAGCGCGTCGAGGCTCGGGGCGTGCGGGCTGACTGGCGCTTCGCCCGCTCCTACCAGGAAAGATCCGATCGTGAGTCCGCGCACGGCGACAGTCGCCACGGTCACGGCCGCTTCGGCCGCTCGCGCATGGTGCTGCATCTCGACGTCAGCGAAGCCGATGTAGACACGGCCATAGACGCCATCGCCGCCGAAGTGGCGGTCTGAAATTCGCTTCGCGCGGATGCGATGCCAGACCTACGATCGCGAACAGGGTCAGCCTCTCCGAGTGCGAGCTACAACAAGCCTGCTCTGACCACGCTCGGATGAGGCTGACCTTGAGCGCGAGTATAGACGTGAGCAAGCACCCGATCGCCTGAATTTCGGCGGCCGCCGTGCTCGGAGCTGTTACGGTCTTGGTCAGTGGGCAGGGTCGCCGCCAGAGCGGACGACTTTGGGGTTCGGCGGCCCTCCCGACTGCTGAACTCGGCCATGCCCTCAGACGCGGTGCCGTTGAATTTCAGCTGATCTTGCTCAGTCGGCGATGAGCTCCCGGTCGGCGGCTCGGGGTTCGCAGATGTAGTCGTCGAGGTTGGCTTCGGAGGTCATGTCGAAGTAGTCGACATTGCGCCATGGCGAGTTGACCACAATGCGGCCGGCCTCGTTGCGGTAGTAGCTGGTCATGCCGGGATGCATCCACACCATGTTCTCGTGGGCATCGTCGACGCGGTCGCGATACTCGTCGTGGACATCTCGCCGCACTTCCACCGATCCCAGCCCTTCGGCGCACATCTTGGCGATCATGTCCATGACGTAGCGCACCTGCATCTCCACCACGAAGATCAGGCTGCCGCCGTGGCCGGGCTGCAGGTTCGGCCCATACAGCGTGAAGAAGTTGGGGAAGTCGGGCGTGACCGTTCCCAGGTAAGCGCTGGCGTCGTCGTCGCCCCACGATTCGCGCAGGCTGCGACCCGAGCGGCCGGTTGCCTCGTAGGTGGTGATGAACCGCAGCACATCGAAGCCGGTGGCCAGCACCAGCACGTCGGCTTCGCGTTCGGTGCCGTCCGCGGTGCGGATGGTCTGGCCGGAGATCTCGGCAATCGAGTCGTCCACCAGCTCCACGTTCGGATTGCGCAGCATCCGGTACCAGCCGTTGTCCATCAGCATGCGCTTGCCGAACGGCGGGTAGGTGGGCAGCACCTTGTCTGCCAGCTCGTCGGCCCGGTCGCCCAGCTCGTCGAACACGTAGCGGGTGAAGTAGGCCCGGTGGGCGTCGTTCTGGGCGTTGAGCGACCGTTCGGGGTGCTCCCAGTCGGGGTCCTTCTGCAGGGCCGTGTGGATGCGGTCGTTGAAGGTCCAGCCCAGCCGTACCCGGTACCAGGCCCGGTACAGCGGTACCGCCTCGAACAGGGTCCGCATGGCGTCGGGAACCGGTTTGCGGAACTGCTCGAACGGCGCGGCCCAATGGTTGGACCGCTGATAGACGGTCAGCGATTCCACGTCGTGCTGGATCTCGGGGGCTGTCTGCATGCAGCTCGCACCGTTGCCCACGATCGCCACGCGCTTGCCGGCGACGTCGGCATCGGCGGGCCAGCGGGCGGTATGCCACGTCTCGCCGCTCCAGGATTCGAGGCCGTCGATGTTGGGGCGGATCGGCGGGTTGAAGATGCCCGCGGCGCTGATGATGACGTTCGCCTCGATGATCTCGGCAGGGCCGTCAGCGCTCTGAGCGTCGCCGTTGGAACCGGGCGCGGTGGCTGCGCCGCCGTCGCGACGCCGCAATCCCGTTTCGTCGGGCGTGGCGCTCAGGCCGAGCCGGCCGGTCTCCCAGCGGCCTTCGTTGTCGGCCACGTGGCGCACCTCGGCCCGCCAGACCTGCCGCTCGGCGTCGTAGCTGACGCGCTCCACCGAGGTGTTGAAACGGATGCTGTCGCGCACGTCGAAGTCGTCGGCCACCTTCTCGAGATAGCCGTGCAGCTCGTCGCGCAGGCAGAAGTACATCTTCCAGTCGTGGGGGGCGAACGAATACGAGTACAGGTGGTTGGGCGTATCCACGCCGGCGCCCGGGTAGCGGTTCTCCCACCACACGCCGCCGACCGTGCCGTTGCGCTCGACCACCTCGTAGGGCACGCCGGCCTGCTGCAGGTTGATGGCAGCGCACAGCCCAGAAGCCCCGGCGCCGATCACCAGCACCTTGAAGCCGGGAGGCACGTCGATCGGGTCGTGATCGAGGAACTTGGCCAGGCCGAGCTGGGCAGCGGTGAAGGCGCCGTACTCGTCGGGCACATGCTCCCCCATCGATGTGCTGAGCATGCGCACGATCAATGCGTCGTCGGGTTCGCCGATCGCCATCGGGCGGCCGTCCCGCCATGCGGCAATGGCTTCGAGCGCCGCCTCGCGCACCTCGCGCTGATGCTCGGGCGCCAGACCGCCGGTGTCGTTGTCGCCGAGCCCGGGCTGGCGCTTGGGCCGGTACGGATCGTCGAGCCACCGCAGCTCGCCGGTCATCTGCACCAGCACCATCAGCAGCGTCGGAATGTTGGCCACGGCCACCGCTGCGGCCAGCGTCTCGTCGTCGACATCAGGGCGGCCTGCGGCTGTCGGTGCGCCGTAGTCTGACCCGCCCGTTCCGATCGGTGCGCTCGCCCCGTTCGATCCGCTCGCCTGGGTGGTCTGTGACATCGCTCCCCCTTTGACCCAAGGGCAAGCGTAGGACGTTGCGCCCGAACGGGCGGGGTGTGCCGCAGCCGCTGCGTCGACGCGACCTCTCTGCGTGCCGGCCGCTGGGGCCCCTCAGGCCTGTTTGGTGAGTTCGCCGCGCAGGTGGTGCACGAGTTCGTCGTAGCCCACGGCAGCCATCCAGAGCTCGGAGATCAGCGTGGCGCCGTCGGTCCCCAGCCCGACAATGCTCAGCTCCCGCCGTACCGAGGTCACCTCTTTGGCGCTGGGCGTGAGGCCGATCTGTGAGCTGCGAAGTTCGATCGTCAAGCCGTCGGAGGCAGTGCGGACCGTGCCGAGGCAGATCTCGACAACACCCGACGGCTGCGCCAGCGTGAGTTCCACATCCCCTTCGGGCAGGGCACGCAGGTAGCCCGCCTCCGAGTGCAGCGGCTCGCCGCTGTCACGGTTGCGCGTGCGCTGGATCATCGACACGAAGGGCTTGCCCACATGGCCGAACGTCAGCTCCTCGGTGTAGGCGAAGTCGTCGATGGTCGGGTACTGGCCAATGCCGCCGCCCTGCCAGGTGCCCAGCAGCGGGGCGAGCGGTTCGCACTGCGGATGCAGCTTCGGCATTCCCGCAACCTACCGGGGTCGTGGGCGGCTAACCGCCGGGCAATCAGCACATGGTGGTTGGCCCTAGCCCTAGCCCTGGCCCTGGCGCTCCCGCATCTGCTGGACGAAGCGGATGATCCGCATGGTGTCGAGCGCGGTGAAACGCCCGATCGGCCCGGTCGAATAGCACGCCTGCGCGACCTTGCCGCCCGGCGTCAGGATGAACCCGGTGGCGTGCAGGATGCCCCGTGCCTCCTCGGTGTACGCCCCGGTGAGCGACGACACCTCGGCCATGTCGGCGCTGTGCAGCATCTTCACCGTGCGCAGCTGCAAGCCGTCGGAGAGGCGCTGCGTGGTCTCCTTGTCGTCCACGGAGAGAGCCACGACGCTGGCGCCGAGCATCTTGAGCAGCGAGCCGGCGCCGTCGAAGTCAACCAACTGTTGACGGCAGTACGGTCACCAGTGGCCCCGGTACACCAGCACCACGCCCCAGCCGTCGCCGAAGACGTCGGGGATGGTGACCTGCTCATCGTCGAGACCGCTCAGCGCGAGCTCAGGGAATGCGTCTCCGCTGTCGAGTTTCATCGGCTCACACACCTTCCTGTACGCCGCCGGAGGACACGCCGCCCGCCGGCTGGCACGAACCGTAACGCAGCGCCACCGCCGCGACGCCGGCAACTTCGCAGCGCCGACGTCGTCCTGCCGTCGGGCGAGTCCTTCCCCAGCGCGATTGCTGCGGCAATACTGGCAGTATGCGCTGAGGGGCGCGAGAGGGGCGTGCAGCATGATCGACTGGCTCGGCATAGGCCATCTATTCGAATTGACTGCCGGCGAGGCAGTGCTGGGATTTCTCACCCCGCTGTTCGTCTGCGCCTTCGCATTCGTGGCGCACATGATCCTGCCCGCCCGGCGCGTGACGGGCTACGCCACCAACCGTGAGACCGGCGAGCCTCGCAGCTACCGGCTCAACGGCATCTTGGTGTTCGCGCTGGCGCACGTCGTGTGGGCGTTCGAGCTCTTCGGGCTGCCGAGGGACTGGTTCTACCGGTCGACCATGTACGCCATAGCCGGCGGCGCGATCACCGCCGTCATCGCGAACACCATCGCTGTGTTCACCCAGCCCCCCGGCGAGCAGAAGAACCCGTTCCTGGCGTGGTGGTTCGGACGTGCGCAAGAACTGCAGTTCTTCAACAACCGCTTCGACCTCAAGATGTACTTCTACATCGTCGGCGGCACGATGCTCTCGCTCAACGCGTGGTCCGCGCTGGCCTGGCACGCCGACTTCGTCGACGACGTCAATCCCGGCCTGGTCCTCTACGTCATCATCAACTCGTTCTACGTCTTCGACTACTTCGTGTGGGAGCGGGTGCAGCTCTACACCTACGACCTGATCCACGAGAACGTCGGCTTCAAGCTCGTCTGGGGCGGGCCGTTCGTGTGGGGCTGGATGTTCGTGCTGCCGCTGTGGGGATTGGCGAAGCACCCCGATCCGGCCTTCTGGGGCGCGCCGTTGTACCTCTGGCTGATCGGCAGCGCAGTGCTGTTCGTGGTGGGCTGGGTCATCTCCCGCGGTGCCAACCTGCAGAAGTACACGTTCAAGCGCTGGCCCGAACGCAGCTTCCTCGGCATCAAGCCGGAGGTCATCGTGGCCGGCGACCGCAAAATCCTCTGCAGCGGGTTCTGGGGGAAGGCCAGGCACTTCGGCTACTGCGGCGAGGCCCTGTACGGGCTGTCCAACGCCTTGGCGTTCGGGCATTTCACCAACCTGTGGGCCTGGAGCTACCTGATCATGATCGTGACCTTCTTCGTGCCCCGCCAGTTCGAGGACGACAAGGTCTGCGCCGAGAAGTACGGGCCAGAGAAGTGGGCCGAATACCAGGCCCGGGTTCCGTACCGGATCGTTCCCGGCGTCTTCTAGCCGCGGGCCGCGGCGGCACCACCCAGGAGGCCATCCATGTTCGAACGGCTCGGCATCGGTCACCTGACCGAACTGACCGCCGGCGAAGCGGTGCTGGGATTTCTCACGCCGCTGTTCGTCATGGCCGCGTTCTTCGCGCTGCAAATGGTCATTCCCGGAAAGCGGGTCCCCGGCTATGTCATCGACGCCGCGACGGGCGAGCCCCGCAGCTACCGCCTCAACGGCCTCGCCGTGTTCGTGGTGGCCCAGGCGATCTGGTGGTTCGAGCTCACGGGCATGCCACGCGACTGGTTCTACCGCTCGTCGCTGTACGCCGTGGCCGGCGGCACGGTGCTGGCCGTGATCATGACGCTGATCGCCGTGTTCAGCCAGCCCGAGGGCGAGGTCAAGAACAAGTTCCTGGCGTGCTGGCTCGGCCGCGCCCAGGAGATGCAGTTCTTCAACAATCGCATCGACGCCAAGATGTATTTCTACGTGGTCGGCGGCACGATGCTGTCGCTCAACGCCTTCTCCGGTGCGGTCTGGCACTACGACAACGTCGAGAACCCAAATCCGGGCGCGTACCTCTTCGCGGCGTTCTTCACCCTCTACGTGTTCGACTACTTCGTGTTCGAGCGAGTGCAGCTCTACACGTACGACATCATCTACGAGCGCCTCGGGTTCAAGATGTTCTGGGGCGGCCTGTTCGTCTACGGCTGGATGTTCATCATCCCGATGTGGGGCATGGCAGCCCATTCCGATCCGGGCCACGCCGGCGGCTGGCGGGCGCTCTGGCTGATCGGCGCGCCGGCGCTGTATGTGGCGGGCTGGTGCATCGCCCGTGGCGCCAACATGCAGAAGTACACGTTCAAGCGCTGGCCCGACCGCACCTTTCTGGGCATCAAGCCCCAGATCATCGAAGCGGGCGATCGCAAGATTCTGTGCAGCGGCTTCTGGGGCGCATCCCGCCATCCCAACTACATGGGCGAAGTGTTCTACGGGCTGGGCCTCGCCGTGGCGTGGGGCCACCTCGGCAACCTGTGGGCGTGGATCTACCTGATCTACGTGTTCGCGCTGTTCAGCTACCGGCAGATGGACGACGACAAGCGCTGCGCTCAGAAGTACGGCCCCGAGAAATGGGCCGAATACCGCGAGCGGGTCCCCTACCGGATCATCCCCCGCATCTACTGACCCGCGACCCTACCGCTCAGCCGCGCAGCCACTCCGTGACCGCGGCGACAGCGGCGATGGCCATGACGATCTCAACCGGCAACGCGAACGCGAGTCGCCGAAGCTGCCTCTCGATCCGCTCGAAACGCTTGTCCACCTGTTCGAAGCGCCTGTCCACGTACTCACGGTCGGCTTTACGCTGGTCGGCGATCGTCAGCGCGAACTTGGAGAACTCGGCCGACAGCACCGTCTCGAGGTGCTCCTTGGTGACCAGATCGGACAGCGACGCGTTGGGCAGCCGCGACATCATGTACTCGGCTATCGGCTCATCGGCGTGGTCACACAGCCAAGCGTAGAGGCGAGAACGGTCTTGTTCGGACACGGCGGACTCCTGCATCGACAGCAACGGTGCAGCCGACCGTAGACGCCCGCTTCATAGAACAAAAATTATTTTCAATGCATATACATGACTCACCGAACGGCGCGGCTCATCAGTGCCGCCACCAGAAGTCGAAATCGACAGCGTGGCGCTACGAAGCGGCTCAGTCGTTGTCGGTGATGGTCATGACGGCTTCGCCGTCGGCGATGGCCGCTCCCTGGGGGCTGGACAGCCGTACTCGGAAGACCTCGTCGGCTTCGCTGTAGCTGTCGTCGTTGAGGTACACCGAAGCCGTCTTTTCGGTCTGGCCGGGGGCGAAGGTCAGCGTGCCGTCCATGTACCAGAACTCCTGGCCGGCGATCGCGTAGGGATCGAGGTCGTAGGCGTGGTCGGACTCCCAGCGCACCTCGACCTGGTGATCTGCCGCTTCGGACAGCGTCACCTTGAAGGTGACCCACAGGCCCTCCTCGCCGGACGCGTCCCCGATCGAGATCGTCACGCTCGGAGGCGGGGGCGGCGGGTCGTCGTCATCGTTCACCGACACTGTTGCGGCGCCGTCGGTCTGGGACACCGTGTAGCCGGTGCCGCTGCTGACTGTCACCGTGACCGAGCCGTTCGGCTCGTCAGTGCTGTCGCCAGACGTCGCCACCGACAGCGTCACGCTGCCCGAAATCGGGACAGTGACGGAGCGGGTGCCCGTAGTGACGCCGTAGCTGCCCGACTGGGCGACGCTCACATCGACGCTGAGCGGAC
>JAJDZE010000125.1 GCA_022824805.1 Acidimicrobiia bacterium
ATCGAGCAGCTCATCGACGACGACCAGGTCGACTTCCTTCTCGGCCCGTACTCCAGCACGCTCACCGGTCCGGCCAGCGCTGCTGCGGAAGCCCGTGGCGTGATCATGGTGGAGGGCAACGGTGCCTCCGACAGCCTCTTCGAGCGGGGCTATCGCAACCTGTTCTACGTCGGTGTCGTCGCCTCGGACTACACACGGTCGAGCATCGAACTGCTCGCAGAGCGCGGCGCGAGCACCGCAGTGGTAGCGCACGAAGACACGCCGTTCGCCACGTCGGCCGCACAGGGGGCGGTGGGCCACCTCGAGGCCAACGGAGTCGAGGTGCTGGCGATGAAGCGCTACCCGGTCGGCGTCGACAACGTCGATGACCTCATGGCCGAGCTATCGGCACTCCAACCGGACATCTTTCTTGGCGGTGGCCATTACGACGACGCGGTGCTGTTCCTGCGATCAGCACAAGTGCACGACTTCCGCCCCGATGCCATGCTCATCACCGTCGGCCCGGCCAACCCACGGCTGATCTCCGACGTCGGCAGCGGCGCCGACGGAGTGTTCGGACCCACACCGTGGCAGCCGGTCATGGCCTACGAAGACCCGAGTTTCGGGACGGCGAGTGCCTATGCCGACACCTACGAGAGCCTGTGGGACGAACCGCCCATCTATCAGGCGGCTGGGTCAACCGCCGCTGTGCTCACGCTGCACCTCGCCATCGAAGCTGCCGGCAGTCTCGACACCGATGCGGTGCGAGATGCGTTGCGAGACCTCGACATCGACACGTTCTACGGCCCGATCCGGTTCGATGAGCGCGGCGTCAACGTCGCCAAGCCGATGGGCACCGTTCAGGTGCAGGACGGCCAGATTGTGGTCGTGGCGCCGGCTGAGGCTGCGACGGGAACGCTGGTGTACCCGGCTCGTTGATGGCTAGGCCCGCTAGCGGCCCATCGTGAAGAACTCGTCGTTGGGCCGCATGGACGTCAGGTGTGCCATGCGATTCGACAGGGCGAACAGGCCGGTGATGGCGCCGATGTCCCAGATGTCGTCGTCGCTGAAGCCGTGGGCTCGCAGCTCCTCGTGATCGGCCGCCGAGGCTGACCACGGCTCGCTGCACATCTTCAGGGCGAAAGCGATCATCGCTCGCTGCCGGTCGGTGAGATCGGCCTTGGACGGGTCGACCGCGAGCTGATCGGCCAGCAGCGGATCCTTGGCGCGGATGCGCAGGATCGCGCCATGTGCCACGACGCAATAGAGACAGTTGTTGGCCCCGCTGGTGGCCACCACGATCATCTCCCGCTCGGCCTTGCTGAGCCCGCTCGGGCCCTCCATGAGGGCGTCGTGGTACGCCATGAATGCCCGCATCTCCTCCGGCCGGTGCGCCAGTGCGAGGAACACGTTCGGCACGAAACCGGTCTTGGACTGGATGAGCTCGATGCGCTCACGCAGGTCGTCGGGCATGTCCGCGACTTCGGGCACGGGGAAGGTCGAGATGGCTGGCTCGGTCATGCCCGCAGCCTAAGCACGGCGGCGGGTGTGCAACCCTCGTACATTCGCGAGACCGAGGCTGTTGCCGGATGGTGAGCGGGCTGCTCAACAGCACCGGGGTGGAGCGCGACGAGGGCGTGCCCGGCTGGCCCACCGCCCCGGCTGTGTCGAGCTGATCCGGTTCGCTGAGCGGTCGTCTCGCTACGTGAGGGCTGACGCGTCGGCGCTCGTCGCCGCGGAGACGGTCTCGCCCTGCGCGACATCGGTCAGGAGCCCCGTGTCGATGTCGTAGAGGAACCCGAAGATGATCGTGTCGCGCTCGATGAACGACGATGCCTCGAGCGCAGCGATGGCATCGCGCAATCCTGTTCGGTCGTCGGCGAATGCACCGATCGGCCACTCGGGTCGCTCCCCGAATCGATTCTCGAGCTGGTCACGCAGTGCGGCCTCATCGAGTCCGCACATGCCGCACGAAGTGTGATGCACCACCACGATCTCTCGCGTTCCCATCTTCTGCTGCGAGATGCTCAACGAACGGATCACATCGTCGGTGACCACCCCGCCTGCATTCCGAATGACGTGCGCTTCGCCGATGTCGAGCCCGAGCTCGGCCAGCGGTTCGATGCGGGCGTCCATGCAGGCCACCACTGCCACGTGACGGCGTGGAGCAGCGTCCATGCCAGGCGTCTTGACGGTGTCCGCCGCTTGCCGGTTGTGCTCGATCAGCTCATCGGCCGACGGCCGCAGCTCTGCGGGTTCTGGCTGCTCGCCTGAATCCTGTCGGCTCATCCGCAACCCTCGCAACGTGCCAGCCGGAGCGCTCCGGCGAGCCTGTCGTACGCCCCCTGGGACTTGAACCCAGAACCTGCGGATTAAGAGTCCGTTGCTCTGCCAAATTGAGCTAGAGGCGCATGGTGCCCCGCAAGGCTAACGACGCCCTCCGGTATCTGCGGTCGGCGAGCGGTGGGCGGATCGAGGGGATTCGAACCCCCGGCCTCCAGTGCCACAAACTGGCGCTCTAACCAACTGAGCTACGACCCGCACGGGGGGCCAAGGATGCCACGGTCGCGGTGGCCTCGCTACCGAATTATGGGACGGCGCGGGCCAGGGCGCCCGCTGCGGAGGCGGCAGGATTCTCTGCTCCCGCGATCCAGCAGGTCGCAACGTCGCAGAGCTACCTACCGCCTCCTTCGCGCTGGCATCTGTGCCTTCTGGCGTCCGTCTTCTGCCGGGGACTGCTCTGACCGCGTACCGTGGGGGCGTGAGCGCTGAGACAGTTGCTGCCCGCCAGCCGCCTGTGGAGTACATCCCCCGGATCACTGCCCAGTACATCGGACTCGGATACGGCGAGTACCGCTGGGTGCACAGCGAGACGCCGCCGCCGTGGGCGCCGCTCACCAAGCCGATCTCGGAGTGCCGCGTGGGCCTCATCGCCACTGGCGGCGTCTATTCGGTCGGCCAGACGGCGTTCCACTACCGCGACGACTCGACGTACCGGGCGATCCCCACCGACGTCGAGGTTTCCGAGTTGCGGGCCACGCACTTCGCCTACGACCTCACCGATGCCCGCTCCGACATCAACTGCGTGTTCCCCATCGAGGCCTTGCGTGCTCTGCGCGACAGCGGCGAGATCGGCGAGCTGGGCCCGAACGCCTACACCCTGATGGGCGGCATCTACAGCACCCGGCGTGTCCGTGAAGAGCTGATCCCCGAGTTGGCGAAGCGCTGCGTGGCCGACGAGCTCGACGTGGTGCTGCTGGTTCCGGTATGACCTGTCTGCCATCAGACCGGGGGTCTGATCGCACGGGCCATCGAGGCCGAAGGAATCCCGACGCTGTCGATGTCGAGCGCACGCGACATCACACGGGCGGTCTGGCCGCCCCGCGCTGTGTACCTCGACTACCCGCTGGGACACACGTCGGGCCGCCCCCACGAGCCGGAGCTCAACCAGCAGATCCTGCGCGACGCGCTGGCTGCGTTCGAGAATCTGCGCGTGCCGGGTTCCATGGCTCACCTGCACTACCGCTGGTCGGATTCGGACCGCTGGAAGGACCGGGTGTTCGCTCCGTCCACCAAGGCCGCCGATTTGCCCGAGTGCGCCGTGCCGAACGGTGACGAGGTGGCCACTGCGAGCTCCGATGCAGGTGCCGAGTCTGCCACCGAGCCACTCGGTGGTGGCGATTACGAGGACGACCGGGTCGAGCGCCACCCGACGCCGCAGTACCAGACCGACGAGGACGCAGCAGCGGCCCGTGCCAGCCACGACGGCGAAGACTGCCTCGTCTGCGCGGGCATCGACTACTGACCTGTGCGTGGCGAGTCTGTGAGGCGGGTTCTGTGTGGCGGCCAGGTGACGACGTCCGGATGTGCCTGGCTGTCTGTGCCGATTCCGGCCGCAGTTCGCACTGACGCCGACTGAGCCAGGAGTGGTCCGCTGATGAGTGAGCAGCCCGAGCGCCGCGCCTCGGTCGGCGCCAAGTCACCCGGGAGCGGCGGCGACTACGACCCCGAAGCCGTGCCCGTTCGCGATGCGGCCACTGTGATGATCCTGTCCGACGAGAACGATCCCCATGTGCTGATGCTGAAGCGCAACGCCAGGTCGATCTTCGTGGGCGACATGTGGGTCTATCCCGGCGGCGCCGTCGACCCCGAAGACGCCACCCAGATTGCCGACGAGACGGTGTCGGGCCTGACCGATGACGACGCCTCGTCTCAGATCGGCATCGAGCGGGGCGGCATCGCGTTCTGGGTCGCGGCCCTGCGGGAGACGTTCGAGGAAGCAGGCATCTTGCTCGCCCATCACGACCACCCGGTCGGTGTGGGGGATCCCCGAGATCTGCCCTCGGGCATCATCGACCTCTCGCCGCCCGATGTGGCCGAGCGGTTCTCCCAGTACCGCGACGAGGTCAATGCCGGCGAGCGGGACTTCATCGAGACAGTGCGCAGCGAAGACCTGCTGCTCGACGGCGACAACGTCTACTTCATCGGCCGCTGGGTGACGCCGCTGGGCTCCCCCCGCCGCTACGACACCCGGTTCTTCCTCACTGCGATGCCCGATGGCCAAGTGCCGCTGCCCGATCAGGACGAGGCAGTAGAGCACCAATGGGTTCGCCCCGCCGATGCCATCCGGCGCAACGAGAGCGGCGACATGGTGATGATGACGCCGACCATCGGCATGCTGCAACGCCTTGCCAGATTCGGCACGGTGGCCGACGCGGTCGCTGCCGCCAGCAGGGGCACGCCCGACGACGACGAGAGCGTGCGGATCCGTTACGACAACGAAGGGCCGCACCGCATCGCATTCCCCGGCGACCCCGACTACCTCGAAGCCGACGGCCGCACCGAAACCGGAATCCTGCGCTGGCCCTCCCGCTAGCCCTGCTCCCGGTGTTCCAGCGGGTCTCGTTTGCTTTCGGGGTCAGCTGGCGAGTTCGCGGGCTTGTTCTCTGAAGGACTCGATGGTGGTCTCGGCGAGGATGTTGTGATCGGCGTCGAGCACCTCGAACATCCGCCCCGTGGGCTCATGCATCGAGAACAGCACCAGTGAGCCCTCGGGGCCGCCGCGCTCCATGTGCACGTCGCCGCCCGGGCCGCTGCAGTAGGTGCCGACGGGCCGGACATCGTGGTGCACCTCGTTGCCGTCGTCATCGATGTCGATGACGTGGTGCTCACCCTCGAGCACCAGCGAGGTCGTCGTCGCCACGTGGCGGTGGAAGTGGCAGTAGGCATCGGGCGCCCAGCGAATGAGCAGGTCGAGCCGCCCGACGTCTTCCTGGTGGCCGAGCACGGCAATGTCGTAGTCGATCGGGTAGTCGAAGCGCGGTCCACCCTCGTAGCGGATCCACTGGAGTTCGTTGGTATCGAAGCGGAAGCCAAGATCCTTCTCGGTCACGTTCGGTCTCCCCTGAGCGTCGAGGCCATCTGAAGGCGGGTCTCAGAAATGTACCGAGCAGGCCATTGCGGTGCCGTTGATCCCTTGGACCAGCGCCGGTTGGATGGCAGGATGGCTCGTGGCCTGCGTGGCCCACGCCCCCGTGGCGCAACTGGACAGCGCAGCGGGCTTCTATCCCGACGGTTGCAGGTTCGAGTCCTGCCGGGGGCGCATCGGCTGTCGCAGGCTGCGATCGCAAGTCGCTATGGCGTCCACGGTCGATGCGGGTAGGTTCAGCGGATGCCGCAGGGCTCGGTTACTGCCTCAGATTCTGGTACCGACGTTGATCCGGCGTCCGCCGTCGCTCCCGGGGCGATGTCGATCGCTGAGACGAATGGCGCCGTGACCGACCAGCAGGTCGACACGGACCGCATTGAGAAGGCAGTCCGGGAGATCCTGCTCGCGATCGGCGAGGACCCTGACCGAGACGGCCTGCAAAAGACGCCCAAGCGCGTCGCCCGCATGTACGCAGAAGTGTTCGCCGGCCTGCAAGAAGACCCGGAACATCACCTGAAGGTGCAGTTCGAGACCGGCCATGACGAGATGGTCATGGTGCGTGACATCCCCTTCTATTCGATGTGCGAGCACCACCTCATGCCTTTCGTAGGCCGTGCCCATGTCGCCTACATCCCCGGCGAGCGCGGCATGATCACCGGCCTGTCGAAGCTGGCCCGGCTGGTGGAGGCCTACGCCCGCCGGCCGCAGGTGCAAGAACGACTCACCACCCAGGTGGCCGACAAGCTGATGGAGGTGCTCGAGCCGCGGGGCACGCTCGTGGTTGTCGAGGCCGAGCACCAGTGCATGTCGATGCGAGGCGTGCAGAAGCCCGGATCGCTCACGATCACCTCGGCGGTGCGTGGACAGTTCCGCAACACGGCCACCCGTGCGGAGGCGATGCACCTCATCGGCGTGGGCCGCTAAGCAGAGCGTTCGCGCCGTGCATTCGATGCGCGCCACGGCCGGCGTGCGGACTGGACGCTGCTGTAGGTCGGCATTCGCGCAGACTCGATGCGGCGATTTCCTGCTGCATCGGCCCGGAGGACGCCGGCCCGTCTCGGGACGGCGGCTTGGAAGCGTGCTGCGACTGCTGCCTGAGCACACATGAACGCAGCCGACGCGCTCGCTGGGCCGCCCGAGTTGGGGCGCAGCCTGTTGGTGCATCCGGGCGACGCCGTTCCCGAGGCATGGTCTGGCAGCGAGCGGGTGCGGGTCAGCCTCGCCGGCGTCAGTGCGGCGACGGGCCGCCGGCTGCGTGAGGCTTGGCTGGGACGGACCCGGCTGGTCATCGAACTCGAGGGCGAGTTTCCCGAGCCGGCGCCGGTCTGGCAGTCACCGTGGTGGGAACTGTCGCCAGGGCTGACCATGCGCTCTGAAGTGCTGGCGCACCTGATCACTGCCAATGCCGTCGACGCTCGGCGACCCGAGCAGGCCCGATTCGCTCCCGTCGAGGCGGCGCTGCGGCTCGGTGCTGTGTCTGCGAGCGGGTCAAGAACACCTGCCAAGAGCGACGGCGATGTGGTCACCGATGCCGGGCCGGCGTGGTGCGACGGCGGGCCGCTGGCGGCGTTCGAACTGGCTGTACCGGTGGTGCCTGCGGCCAATCTGGCGGCGGGCAGCCTGCGCGGGGTGCAGCCGGCCGAGCCGCGAGCCGACCTGGCATCGGATCAGCAGGCGGCTGTGGGCCACTTGGGCGGGGCTGCGTGCATCGTGGCACCGGCCGGATCGGGCAAGACCCGGGTGCTCACCGAACGGGCTCGCTACCTCGTGCGGGACCTGGGGGTTGCCGCGGAGGCGGTGTGCCTCGTGGCGTTCAACGTGCGGGCCCGTCGCGAGATGCAAGAGCGCACTGGGGACCTGACGGGACTGCAAGTGCGGACCCTCAACAGCATCGCCCTGGCCATCTGCAACGGCACTGGCCCCTTTGCCCGCCCGGCGGGCCGCAGCCGGGTCGAGGTCATCGACGAGATGGGTGTGCGAGACCGTCTTGACGGCCTCGTCAAGCGTCGCCGACGGGCGATGACTGATCAGCTCGCACCATGGTTGGAGGCATTGAATGCGTCACGGTTGGGATTGCGCGACCCGGCTGCCGTCGAGGGCGACTTCCAGCCTGACGTGCCGGAGTTCTCGACGCTGGCGCCGCGCTATGTCAAGGAGCTGTCGGCTGACGGACTGGTCGACTTCGACCAGCAGATCATCGGGGCCATCGACATCCTGCTGGCCGACCCCGCAGCCCGCGCAGCCGCACGCCGTGCCTGCGGTGCGCTGCTGGTAGACGAGTTTCAGGACCTGACCCCGGCCCACCTGCTGATGATCCGGCTGCTGGCGGGTCCGCGCGCCGACGTGTTCGCTGTCGGCGACGACGACCAGACGATCTATGGCTATGCCGGCGCATCGCCGCAGTGGCTCATCGACTTCGACAAGTACTTTCCCGGCGCAGCACGCCATCACCTGAACGTCAACTACCGCTGCCCGCCGCCCGTGGTGCGTGCCGCAGTCAACCTGCTGTCGCACAATCACCGCCGCATCGACAAGCAAATCACCGCGCCGACGCAGATCGGCGAGGCAACTCCCGAAGCGTCCGCTGGCGACGCGGCATCGACGAAGGTGCCGGAGGCGAGTCACGTCGGCAGCCATGCCACTGGCGACAACCGTGACCACGGCGCCCTCGCGGTCAAGGCCGGGCCGGAGGCGGCTGCGGCACTGCGGGAGACCGTGACGGCCCTCATCGACGACGGTGTCCGGCCGTCAGACATCGCGGTGCTGACACGGGTCAACAGCACGCTGCTCGTGCCGCAGATCGTGCTCGGCGAGATGGGGGTGGCGGCAGATGCCCCGCTGGGTCGGGGGTTCATGGAACGCACCGGCGTCGCCGGTGCACTGGCGTGGCTCCGGCTGGCGGTCGCTTCCCGTCAGGCACTGCCCGCAGGCGCGCTGTCGGATGCGGCGCGACGGCCGCCGCGTGGCATCTCGCCGCGCGTCATTGAGTGGATCGGCGAGCAGCGCAGCCTCGGCGCGCTGCGTGCGCTGGCGGGCCGACTCAGTGACGAGCGCTCGGCGACCAAGGTCGACGAGTTCGCCGATGACATCGACATGCTGCGCCAGCGCACGGTCAACGAGCAGCTCTCCACCGAGGCCATCCTCGAGATCGTCCGCGATGAGCTGGGCTTGGGTTACAGCCTTGACACCCGCTTGGACGCCTCGCGCCGCTCCGTGGACAGATCGGCCCACGGCGACGACTTGCGGGCGCTGATCTCCGTGGCGCACCTGCATCCCGACCCGGCCGGCTTCGCTGCCTGGCTGGCTGACCGCTTGTCAGGGTTCGGCGCTGCCGACGCGGTCGGCTTCGGCAATGACGAGCCTCGCTCGCCAAGCGGCGCTGCCCCGGCAAATCCGGGGCGGCAACCGGGGGTGCGGCTGGCGACAGTCCACCGGGTGAAGGGCCTCGAATGGCCCCACGTCATCGTCTATGAGGCCTCGGCAGGCCTGATGCCGCACCGTCTCGCCCACGACATCGAGGAAGAACGCCGAGTCTTCCATGTGGCACTGACTCGCTGTGCCGCATCGGTGACCTTCATCAGCGACGATCCGCCGTCTCCGTTCCTGGCCGAGCTCAGCGCACTCGCTCCGCCGCTGCCCGCCGAGGCTGAGCCAGCGCTCGTCGGGGCATCGTCGCGAGAGCCCAGGGGAGGCGGGGGGTCTAGGGAAGGTGCCGAGTCTGGAGTCGGCTCAGGGCTCGGTGGCCACGCCGACCCGGACGGCGCAGTCGACCCAGCCGTTCTGCCGGGCACCGGCTCGCGAACAGCGACCCGTCGATCCAAGCCCGAACCGCCGACCGATCCGAGTGATGCGGCGCTGTTCGAAGCGTTGCGCGCGTGGCGCCTCCAGCGCAGCCGCGCCGACGGCGTACCGGCGTACGTCGTGGCGCCGGACGCAGTCCTCATTGCGCTCGCAACGCAGCGTCCCCGTACCGAGGCCGAGCTGCTCGCCGTTCCGGGCATCGGACCGGCCAAGCTCGAGTCTTTCGGCAGCGAGATGCTGGCCCTTATCGCCGAACACGCCTGAGCGACCGGCTCGGCCTGAGCAGACTGCTGGAAGAGCCGTTCTTCGCTGACTGTCCGACTCTCTGACCTGTGGCTTTACATTCGCGATTCTGCGACTCGGGCGCTCTTTCGGCAGCCTGTCAGACGGCGAGCGGGCCTTGGCCGGCGAGGAACCGTTGCGCCATCACCATCAGCACCACCCAGTACTCGGCGCCGGGCACGAAGTCGTCGAGCGTCACTTCGAGCGTGACCTCGCTGGCGTCGGGATGCCCGGCTGAGGCGGTGCCATGCACGGTGATCGAGGGCGTGCCCCCGAACAGTGCGAGCAGATCGGCGATGGGCGCGTCGAGCACCGCGTCGACCTCGTCGCGGGCCAGCACGTAGTCGGTGAGCGGGCGGTCTTCGCGCAGCAGGTACACGCTGGTCAACTCGCAGTTCAGCGTGCCCTCGCCGCTGTCGTCGGCCAGCCGGCGGACGCCGAGCGGCACCAACTCTTCGCTGGCGGGGGACACGCCCAACTCCTCTTCCAGCTCCCGGACGCCGTCCAGCGGTGTCTCACCTGCGGCGAGATGGCCGGCCGCGCTGATGTCGATCAGTCCCGGAAATGCCGCCTTGGCGCGGGAGCGCTGCTGCAGCACCGCCGTCGGCACGCCGTCACGCAGCGTGACGATCTGGCAGTGGAAGACGCGGTGCCA
>JAJDZE010000122.1 GCA_022824805.1 Acidimicrobiia bacterium
GGCCACCACGCCTGCGACGGCGACCGGGTGGGTGATGTACGCCTCGCCTGTCTTGCGTCGCTGACCCTCGTGTGCCTGCGCGGCCGCTTCGTACGCCCGGATGACCAGCTCGGGCGAGCGCTTCGGCCAGCGCTGGCGGTATCGCTCGACCACCGGCGAGATGTCGGCCGCGACCGTGTTCGCAATGCGCCGCCACGGCAGCACGCGCGACACCGCAGGCATGGTCCTAGCCAAGCTTCTCGCAGCGGCGCCCGGCTGGCGCCAGGCCGGACGCGGAGAGATTCACGCACCCATTCTGCCGCGCCCCGCAAGGGTGCCGTTGACACAGCCGCCTCGATGCCGACGTCTGCCTGCGCGAGACTCCCGTTCGCCCGCACTGGATCGCCGAAGGAGAGGCTGTGCGCGGCGAAGACGCCGTCCGGTTGCAGACAGAATCTCCCTTGCTCGACTGACGCAACAGATATGTTGTGTATCGCGGCGTAGTGAACTCGAATGAGCTGCGTCGCTGGCTCGACAGCAAGGCTGCACATTCGAGAACCACAAGGGAGGCAGCGGACATCTCACCGTGCGACGTGGGAATCGAACGAGCCAACTGCCGATGCATGGCAGCCGCAGAGAACTGGGACGCGGGCTCGTTGCCAAGATCAAGAAAGACTTGGGGTTGAACTGATGCTCACATATCCGATCGAACTGACGGAAGACGACGGCACGGTGCTGGTGACTTCGCCCGATTTTCCCGAACTCACGACATTCGGCGACGATCGCGACGAAGCCACCGCACGCGCAGTCGACGCCTTCGAAGAGGCGATTGCCGCACGCATCGGGAGGCGAGAGGCCATCCCACCGCCATCCCCGGGGCAGATCGTCGTCTCGCTGCCGACGCTGACCGCCATCAAGGTGCTGCTTCACCAGCGGATGCAGTCTCAGGCGATCGGCAAGGCCGAGTTGGCGCGCCGTCTGGGATGGCACATGCCGCAAGTGGACCGAACACTCGACATCAACCACCACTCACGGCTGGACCAGATGGACACCGCGCTCGGCGCGCTCGGCTGCAACCTCAGAGTCGAGGTCACCGATGCCGCCCGATGATGACGCTCTCGTGATCGCCGATCCTGATTGCCTCGTCGCCCCCGATGTCGCAGCGCCCTCCTCGGAATGCAATCCATGTTCGGCGAGGAAACGCAGCACATCGCTGCCCGGGATCACTGCACCAAGCGTGCCACCCTCGCCCTCGTAGCCGCCTGTGGCAACACCGACGAGGCGACCGCTCCGATCGAAGACTGCACCGCCGCTCACGCCCGAGTCCAGGAGTGCATCGGTCTTGAGCATTTGGAATCCCTCGGCACTGAGGGTCGTGCCGGAGAACCTGCCGCTGGTGAACGTCAGCGTGTCCTGGGTGTCGCCGAAGCCGGGATAACCAAGAATCGTCAATTGGTCGCCCAGCGCGAGCTGGCCTCGCTCGACCTGTAGCGGCGCGTGAACGCCAGTCGGCGTATCGGCGATGCGCACCACTGCGAGGTCCCGGCTGAGATCATCCGCCACAAGCTCGGCGGGCTGCCAGTCATCCGGTGACGCATCAAATCGTCGAGTGAAGCCCGCGTAGGCCTCGCAGACAGGACCGTCGCCCCCGGCGTGCAGTACGTGTGAGTTCGTCAAGACGAGCCGACCGTCTCCGATGATCGTGCCCGAGCCAGACTGCTCGCAATCCGGCGCGATCAGCTGCACTACCGACTGCGCGAGCACTTCCCAGTCGGGATCCTCAGATGCGGACGCTGCCTCGCGCTCCTGCATGTCCGGAATGGCTGCACTCGGTCCTTCCTCCGCGGCTGCTGGCGGGCTGGCCGCCGCGTCCACGGCCTGCGACGTTGAGTGAGCGCCATCGTCCGCATCGGCTCGGGCCTGGGTCGAAACAGCATCGGCACGTGAGGATGTGGTCGCGCCACTCGCGGGAGCGGGCTGCGTCATGGCTGGTGGAGCAGGCCTAGCATCCGTCGGGTCGCGGCCGCTCAGCACCCGCGGGCTCACCGCGATGACGGCGACAACCAGTGCTGCCACGGCTCCGAGGGCGACCGCCGGTTTCCGCGGAACTCGGAACGCCAGCCGCCGGCTGCCGATCGACCGTGCGGAGGCAGCGGGCGGCGAGCGCCGTGAGTCTGGTGTGGCAGCGCGCTTTCGCACAGGAGGAGGTGCCTCGCCCGCGACACCTCGCTCCGTGGGGCTGCTGTGTTCCCTGGGCGGCGGTCGGCGCCGCAGTGGCTCGGGCCGCAACGGGTTGCGGCGACTGCGCGGCGAGCGCGGGATTTCAGCCAACAGTGTCCTGCCGACGACACGTCGCGCTGAGGGCACAAGCCCGTCGTCGCAGCGAGCGTTGAACGGTCACATCAGCGGATCGGCAGGTGCGCCGATCGAACTGGGCATCGCTGGATTGCCCGCACCGACCAGATCGCTCGCGTCCGGTTCGCCGATCGGCTCCAAGCGCTCCAGGCCGACGGGTTCGGAGATGTCCACCCGCACAGCGTGGAACAGGATCGTCCCCGGTGCCCGCAAGTGTCCACACTGGTGCGCAACGGGCGCGCTTCCCGGAGGCATCGATATTGCCTCCGGCCACCACACCGAGGACTGGTACTCAGGAGGGGATTCGGTGCTCGGAGGCAGCGTGCCCGACGGCAACCGCGCCTCGCCCGAAGGCAGCAACTCCCCGAGCAGTTGCGGCAGCGTCTGGCGGCCACTGTGGGCGGGACCGTGCGACACGACTATCTGGTGGGACATGAAGGTCGCCGCAATTGCCCGGCTCAACGCCTCTTCTGCGGCTTCGTGCAGCGCGGAATCGAAGTCACCGGCGTACACACGCTCTGCGAATCGCCACCGAGGTCCGCTGCCTCCAGTGCTCATCACCGACTCGAGCGACATCGGGTACGTGCAATGTTCAGGCGGCGGCATGTAGTCATCGGCGCTGATCCCGAATCTCGACCGTTCGCTAGTGACGAACCTCGAGGAAATCCGGCGGTATTGCTCGCGCAGCCAACCGCTTGACGCCAACTCAGGCAAGAGTTCGCCGAGATAGGCGTCGCGGGTCTCGTCAGTGAGTTCGAGGTCGAACAGCAAGAGCTTGCGCACGGCGGACGGCGGGTCGTGCGGCACCGCTGCCGCTGGGTGCGACCCAAAGGGGCGGTGCACGAGCCGAGCTGCTACTGCCGCTGTCGACAGCCAGTGGGCCTTGAGCACCTCAAGCGCCGCCGTGCGTGCCGAGCCCAACTCACACCCTTCGACAAGCTCGTCGATGTGCTGTTGCCATTCGCTCACCTGCCGCCGGTCGCGCCTGCGAACCAGCCGGACCAAACCCCCCGTTGCGATCGCGACCGCGACTGCAATTGCCAGCAGCACCGTGAGCAGCCGCCAGTTCCGATTCTCGAAGACCGCCGGCGCTGTCTGATCGAAGTTCAGCGCTGCCACCACCATGACGAACGCGTACGCAAACGGCACCGCTCCCGCCGTGCGATCCCCCACCAATGCCGCCAAGGGACCCAGCAGGGCCCGGTCGCCGGTGAAGCCGCGGATCCACGCTGCGATGGCCAGCGACATAACGGTCAACACCACCGCTCCCGCAGGAATCCACTGGCCCGGCCGGTCGAGGGGGCTCTCCTCGATTGCTGACGCCGTCACGATCACCGCAGCAGCAGTGCCGGCGTAAATCGCAGCCACCAGGGTGAGGCGAACCTGTGCCGACCAGCTTCGGCTCGGCGTCAACCTGAGCACCGGCGGCAAGGTCGCGACCAGCGCCAGCAGCAGGAACGAGACAACTCTGGACTGCTCGGAGAGCCGATCAGGCGTGATGACTTCGCGCAGCCCTGTGAGCGTCAACAAAGAGCCGGCGCCGATCAGCACCGATGCCAGCAACGCGTACGCCACAAACGACGTGACACCCGGTTCGGGCCGGTTCTCGCGGCGCATCCGAGTGTGCAACAGATCGATCTGGCGCTCGACATCGCGCTCGGACCGCTCGATCTCGGCATCGAATTGGCCGGTCACCTCGGTGAGCAGCGATGTCCCGTCTTGCCGGTCCTCGTCGCCGTCGAGCACCGATATCGCAGCGGCCAGTTCTTCAGCGTCGGGAGCCAGGGCGTGAGGGTCGACCACCACATAGCGGGCGCTTGTCGCGACGGCCCGAATTCCCTCGCTCGCGTGAGTCGCGTCGGCCATTCCGAACACCCCATCGAGCAACTCCTCCCACCCCTGCACCGGAACCGCTTCTATCGACACCGGAGCACGAGTCCGGTCGAGCAACGCCTGCGTCTCGGCAGTCGTCGTCGACGAACCCCCAGCACCAGAAGCCAGGTCGCGGGTGAGCGGCGCCGTCCATGGCGCAATCGCGACGGTGTCTGCGATGTAGTCGTCGAGCCGCGAGGCTGCGTCGGCCGTGTCGTCATCACGCTCGAGCACACTGCTGATCGTCTCGGCTGCGAGACGACGGACGTGCACCTCCTCCGAGAGCGGGATCAGGCCGCGCAGCATGCTGTGCGGTGCGTCGTCGCCATGTTCGGACCGGGTGCCGTCGCCGATGTCGTCCTGCGTGCGCGTCAGCACTCGGAACGTCGACGGGTAGATGTGCGGTGCGGCGGCCTTGACCATGAACACGTCGTCAGGGGCCGGCAGCAGGCCAGGCGTCAACGGCAGCAAGCCCGTCCCGTCGAGCGACTGCTCCGGCGACGGGGTACGGATACGAGCTGCGCGGCACATCGAGCGCACCAGGCGCACCAGCGGTCGGCCCACGCCGCTCGCTGCCGTCTCGACGAACTCCAACGGGCTGCCGTCCATCGTCGACCACAGGCCCGCGAGGGATGCGACCTCGACCGCCACATGCCAGGGGTACATGTCTTCAGCGTCGGCGGCGCTCACGGGCATGGCCGCGGCCCGCTCGAACTGCCGGTCGACCGGCAGCACCACGAGCGCGCTATTTGCCTCGGGACTCGCAAATGCGGTATCGGGTGCCATCACCGCGTCGCCGTAGTGGGGGGTCCAAACCCGGTGAGACGCCACGGGCGTGGTCTCAGGCATGACCCGTCGCAGGTCATCGCGCAGCGTGACATCCGCTTGAGCCAACTCAGCCCGCTGTGCTTGGTCGAGCGACGCAGTGCACACAGTCACAATGTCGACCCGGCTGAGCTCGCCGAGGCCGTGCAGCGTGTAAATCAACCCGACCTGCGTCCACGCCCCGCCCGCCAGCAGCCGGGTCGAGCGGCCCAGATCCAGCGGCGCCGGATCGTGTTCCGCGGAAGGGCGATGTTCAATGCACATGAACGGCGACAGCTGAGATGCCCCCGACAGTTCCGCCCACACGTCGAGCGCGTGCGCGACGGTCGTGTCGCTGGCGTGATGCAACACGAGGGCTATGCGATGCCTCCCGTCTGTCGCGCGAAGCGCGAGTGCGCCAGTGAAGTTGGCCTGGTCCATGCTCGACGGACTCGCCACGTTCTCGCCGCTCACATCAACGGACCGGTGCCATCGGCGATCTGCTGTGCCTGGCGCTCCGCAGCTTGAGCGATGTCGTTGAGGGCCGGACTCATGTGGCGCTCCCACAGGCCGGTCCAGTGCGGCGCCGTGGACAGCAGAGCCGGCTGAGACCGCCATTGCGCTTGATGTTCGGAATAGAGCTTCTCGTAACCCGAAATGACCTCACGGCAGACCGTCGCGAGACGCGACAACCGTTCCGCGGGTGTCGAACCGCCGTCGGGGATCCTCTCAGAGTTGAGCACCGCCGCAGCTTCAGCCTCGGGGCTGATCAAACCGTCAGTCACCCACCGACCGAGCACCGGCGCCAGTGACTCGTAGCCGAGCAGCCCGCCGTCAGGCTTGGAACGCCCCAGTTCCCGCAGCTCGATGTAGGGCAACAGCGGCCCCAGCGTGCCGTTCACGCTGACTTCCACATAGGCCAGCGCCAGCGACTCGAGCACCAGTGCAAGTGCGTCTTGATCTCCGCTGGCCCGCGGCGTCGACAGCCAGTCCCTCGAGAAGCCCATGCAGCTCTCGTCGCGGGGAATCCAGATCGCCCACGAGCCGTCGATAGGCCTGACCAATCCAAGCAGGCGACCGGTAAACCAGCCACGCACCATGCATCGAATCAACGCTTGCGGCGCCGGAATGAATGACTCGAGCGGCTGAGCACGCCTGCGGGCCCAAAACGCATTGCGCTGCCCGACGGAACTGAGCTGGAACCAACGCTCCGAGATCGGTCGCAACAGCGACTCGACGGCGAGCACCGATACAGGCGCCCCCAAGGCGCTGGTGATATCAATGTGATCTACGGACGCATCGCTGGTGAGTGACCGCCCGATCTCTTCGTCGTTGATGCCTGCCAGCGACAGTGCCGCCCGAAGCTCCTCCTCAATCGGATGTGACGCCAGCGGCATCGAGCTGAGCTGCAGGCGAGGCCCGCTGCGATCGGTGTTGGGATGGACGAGTCCGAGCAGGCTTTCATCGATGTTGATGAGCGGCGCGGCGGCGTCCAGCGCCGCATTGAGCTGGTTGATGAACCGGGACCGGTTCTGCCTCGCCTCGGCCTCGGGGATCGCCTTCGCATCGAACTTGTCTGTCGCGCCGACGAAGTCGCGAACCGAGCGGCTCAGGAAGTTGTCCCATCCAGATCCTGGACGTCGCAGCCACGCAGAAGCGCGGCCGGTGAGGTCTTCGAGGCGCGTCGACAGTGAGACCTGCAGGTCGGCGGGAGGGCGGGGACGGGTTGTCCCCTGCGCGGGAAACCAGTCCTGCTCGACGGTCAGGCATGTCAGGGTCGTCGCCCCCGCAGCAGCCGCCGGGCTCTTCAAGAACGCCCCCGAGATGATGCCGCGTCTGACCTCTTCGCGCTGTTCTTGCGGGAGGACTGCGTCACCGACATCTCTGCTGAGCAGGTCGGAGAAGTGGCGGGGGTAGTCGTCGGGGTCGATGAGCGAGAAGTCGCCAGCAGGCGGGCGAACATGGGTGGGCGGGGGTTCGTCGTCCCAGCTGACCCAGCTGACTGCCCGCCGTGCGTCGTCTTCTGCCACGGCGTGGGCATCGCGCAGCGCCCGGGACAACGGTGCGAGGATCTTCTCCGCGACCTGCACCGCCAGTGCTGCCGCTTGGCCACAGAGCAAGGCATCGCCGGTGTACGCGGCAGCGTTGACTCCCCCAGAGATCGCCTCCTCAAGCCGCGCGTCGTCGCTTGGTACCGCGCGGCCAGCAGTCTCAAGAGCTTCGTTGACCATGTCGCCCGCTTGAGCGGCCCAGCGCTCGTACTGGTCGACATCGTTCTGTGTGAGATCGACGGCCACCTCGTCAGTCAGATACCGGCTGGTCTGCGAGCAGAGCTCTGCGGCCACCAACAGCCCGTGCAAGCCGACACGACGCTCGACGGCAGCGGTGATGCGGTCGCTGACGGTTCCGATCCACTCGTCGGTCGAGAGCTCGAGATCGCGACGGTACTCGACCTCGTAGGTCCTCCGAGCCTCTGCGACGGCTTCGGTAATCTGCCGGCGCCATTCCTCAGCGTCCAGCTTGTCGTGGTGGTCGATGCCGGCGTTCTCGCGCACCCGGCGGAGAAACTCGCCGTCCAGCTCATTGTGGCGGGACGGGCGAAGATCGTCGATGATCTCGTTGTGTTCCGGTCCCAACTCGGCCAGCCGGGTCTCGTGCAGGAATGCCGGCCGGTGATCCTCGGCAATCTTGCGCAGGATCGCCTCCGGATCCTCAGTTTCGAGATTCCTGGCCACCGCCACCGCTTCGCCAGAGTCTGTGTGGTAGCGAGCGAGATGGGTCAGCGCGTCCTTGACGAGCCGCTGCTGTGCGTAGCGCTCGAAGTGCTCGCCGCCAACGGACAAGCGAGAGAATCCGAGCGCCGACAGACAAGGCAGACCCTGCTCGTGCGTCTCGCCTGCATTCACGAGAATCGGTCCCTGCTCGTGGGCCAGCGCCGTGGCCGTCCAATTGCCCGAGGTATAGGCAACGAAACGCGACTGCACCACGAGGTCAGTCACCCACGACAGCAGCGAACGGCCCGTCATCTCAAACAGCCGGTCGGGTGTGCCGTGGTCGACGCCACCCTCGGCGACTCGCCCGACCAAGAAGGGGTACGTCGGCCCGCTGCGTTCCTGGGGCTTGGGCAGGCCTGCGCGGCTCAGCACGGCATTCTGCTTCGGTGCTGCAATGGAAGGCGCGCTGACATCGCTGCCCTGCCACCATTGGCCGTTCAGCATCTCGCAGATGGCAGCAAGGCTGTTCGGGTACACGCCACCGGTCACACTCCGGCCGAGCGAGTGGAACACTTCTGGCGTGTACAGCAGCCCGAAGATGCTGTCGCCCGCTGGGGTCTCCATGGCACGCAGCAAGTCACAGACCAAATTCAGCAACCCCGCGCCGGTGCCCCCGGCAAGCGAGCTGATGACCACGATGTACATGTTCGAGTCGGGCCCGGCGTGACCGTTGTGCGTGGTCTCGACGGCGTCATACAGCTCTCCCAGCTCGCTTTGCGCGCCGGGTCCCACCATGCGCTGGATTCGTGCTTCGAGCTTCGCGCGGATCTGACTCGAGTAGGCCATTGCCACGGTCTGCCCGACGGCGCGGAACTGGCCTGCCCCCTGATCGACTGATACGCCGAGGCCCGCCGGCTCCACCCTCCACGAGCGCAGCTCATCCCGCAGGAACTGGTCGCCGTCGAGCATGTGCTGGAGCGCCTTGAAGCTCAAACCGGCATTGATCAGCCCCATGTACTCGTCGTCGTCGAGCGGGGGCGCAATGTCATTGATCTCTTGGCCGTCGGGAACCGTGGGCGTGTCGATATGGAGGAATTGCCATGCGTCCGGAATGCGGTCGTTGGCACCCTTCGCCTTCAGCCAGCGCGCGATCTCACGCTTCAGAAAGCGAAGCGTCTTGCCGCCCGATCCTCCGAGCCCTACGAACAGGAACTTGCTGTACATGTGATCCTTCCCCGCTGCGACCGATGCCATCGGCCGGCGTCGTCAAACGTCTTCCCCGCGGCCGCTGTCATTCCGGACTGCGCCGCCTCGGGGGCGGCCGGTCGGATCGGCGAGGCGAGGCATGCGGCGGCTCTTCGCTTGGAGGCCCCTCGGCATCGACGTGCTGCTGCGGTTGCCCACCGGCTGGCACCGCCCCGCCGCCTGGTGCGGGCGTCGCTCGGGCATCCGTCGCGAAATCGCTGCCGGGATCGGAATCGAGATCAGCCTCAGCCTTCTGGGCGGCGTCGTTCAGCAGGTCTGCCAGCGCTCGTTCGTCGATCTGCTCTGGCGACGAGAGGCGCCCGGCCCGGGGAATCGCAACCCACACGGGTGCCGACATGGCGCCATTGCCGTCTCGACCGGGCGCACCCACCACAATGAGGCGCTCGAATTCTGCTCGCGACGCAGCCCTGTTCGACCGCCGGGACCGCTTGCGGCCCTTGGGCCAGGCTGCCACGGCGCGGCCGTCAGAACGCACTTCGCTCCACGGGCCTCGCAGCAGGCCGATGAGCCAGAATCTGGGCGAGCGCCGCAAGACCAGGCTGATGCGGTCAGCCCCTGGCAGCGGGGCAGGACCGTGCCATTGTGTGAAGCGGGGCCTTCGGCTGCCGCCGGCGCGTTGGCTGTGGACCGCCTCGGCCGGTGCTTCGGCCAGCGTCGGCACGGCGCCGCTCACGAACGAGTAGCTCGATCCGGATCTTCGTTCGACCCCCAGCACCGCGTGCCGCCACCAGAATCGGCGGGGGTCAGGCAAGCCGAAGGTCGATGCCAAGGCCAAGCAGAACAGCACATAACTGAGCAACAGACTGGCGAGGAGCACCAGCAGCGTCAGCCAGCGAGCGATACCCGAGTCACTTCGGGCCGCATACAACGCATCCGCTCTCACTGCAGTGCGCTGGGCTGTCATCTGCTCGTCGGCGACTGCGTTGATGGCGGGGTCGGAGATGCCGGTCTGCCAAGTGGGCACCAGCTCGATCACACCTGCGATCTGCCAGTCGGCATTGGCGAGTTCATCGGAGGTAATGAAGCGGAGCACCACGCCCTCCGCAGCACCGCTAGGTCCGAGTCGTAGCTCTCGTCCCGACTCGTCCAGAACACCCTCGAATTCGCTGCCATAGTGCTCGCCGTCGAAACGCCAGTCCAGCTCGCCGGGCAGGTCCTCAGCGGCGCCGTCGGGCCGCCAGTGCGCTCGAAGGGTCGCGACGCCGTCCTCGGGCGGGTAGAGCCGGCAGGAAGTGACCCCCCGCAGTGGCGCGCGCGGCAGCTCATGGCTGTCGGGTTCGATCACCAACGTTGGCAAGGCCGCCTCCGCTGAAGGGCTGCCATCTTGCGGCTCGGCAGAGTCGTCGCCGGCTGTAGCACTGGCGTCATCTGCACACGTCAGCAGTGGCGCGCCCAAGCAGTCATGGAGGCGGCGAGCCGAGCCTGCCACTTCGATGCGGACCTGCTGGGACACCTCCCCAGGACCGAAGAGACCATCGGCGTAGGCCGGCTCGAACCGGTACACCAGCGGTTTGTCGAGGTCGTATGACTGCTGGCATTCGAGCGGGTGCAGTTCGAACACAATAGCGCCATCGCTGCGGCAGTACCAATCGCGCACACGCTCATCCGGCCATACCTCCGGACCCTGTTCGCACAGACCCGGCGGCGCCTCGGCGACGATGCGCACACCATCGAGCGGCGGCGAGTCGGCACCGTCGGCGCTGCGAACCACATCGGGCAGCAGCTGCTCATCGCGGTCGGTGACCGTGCCCTCGACATCGGCCGTTGGAGGGGTGGCTCTCCTGGCGTAGCAGGCGACTTCAATGCCGCCGCTGCCACCGTCAGTAAGGAACTCGAGCGTCCAGCCTGCCTCAAGGCCGCGCAGCACATCGCCTTCGAGATACAGCGGCCTGTCGAGGTCACCGGGCCCACGAATGGCCCGCCCGTCCGCCGTGACGATCTCATATCCCTCGATAAGCGATCCGCGCGGGTAGGCCACGATGGTCTCGATATACCGGCCCGCCGGCAGCGGGCCCGAGCGTCCTCCGCTGCCGGGCGCGATTCCGCAGTCTCTCCACTCCACGAGCTGGCGAGCCGCTGTCTCAGCCACTTCGAGCAGTTGGATGGCCAGAGAATCGAGATCATCGACGGCAATGATCGATCCGTCGCGGTCGTCGGGCTGCGCATCGCTCCAGCGTTCGCAGTCAAATCGGCGCGAGTACGGCAGGCCCCGCACCAGCGGCGAGTCTGCGTGGCCGGTGAGCGCTCGCAGGATCTGCTTGGACGCTTCGGCCATCTCTGCGTCGATCTCGTCGGCATCGCTCGGCTCGGAGCCGCCGACGGTGCCTCTGAAGGCTTGACCGAGCAAGATCGAGAAGGTGTTGATACCTGCACGCTCGTAGCTCAGTTTCAGATCGCGGCACACCTCGTCCCGCAGCTCGTCGGCCTGCTCGAGCGTGGGCCTGCCAGTCGGGTCGTACAGGCCGTCGCTGAAGAACAGCAGCACACGGCACGCGCCCCGCGTGCCCTCGTTCAGAAACGCTTGCTCTGCCGCTCGCAATGCCTGGAGATAGTCAGTGTGATTGATGCGGTAGCTGTACCCGCCTCCGATCGGCTCGCCCAGCGATGCTTCTATCTGTGCGTCGGATGGGTGGCTGTCAGTCGCTCGGTCGAAGCCAGCGATGCGCGTCACATCGCTCTCGAAGCGCCACAGCGCTATGCGAACGCTGCCGGCTTCGGCGGACGGCAGGCGCTGCAGCAGGCTCGTGAGTTCCTCGCGAAACCTCTGCAGTGCTGTGCGGCGCAGGCGGCCATCGCTGTCGATCCCTGACGCCGGCGCATTGAGTGAGCCCGAGGCGTCCATCATGACCAGCAGGTCGATGTTCTGCTGTCCCGCCTCGCACGGCGTGTAGCCGCTCGCGCCGGGCTCACTGTTCGCTTGTGCCCCGGCCGCGGTGACTGCGAGCATTGGTGCCGCCGAAGCGGCGAGCAAGGCCGCCATTGCTGCGACGAGCAGGCGTCGAGTGCTGTGTGTGCCTGTCACGGCCTCGTCAGGTCCTGCGCCCAGAACCACAGGTGCAGCGCGCCCCCCAGCCAACTGCACAGCGCCACCCAGCCGATGAGCGCCCGGGCACCGATGCCTGGCCAATCGTTGTAGCGCAGCGTGGAACGGGCCTGCCTGTCCGCTCTCAAGAACAGGTACAGCATCCAGATGCTGACGAAGCAGCCGACCACGTAACCGAGCGTGTTGAAATCGATCTCGCGGCCAGTGTTGGCGATGCCAATCTCGGCGCGAGCGCCGAGCCAGAAGCTGAGCAGCGTGAATGCCAGCACTGCCGTTGCAGCCGCGAAACTCCCCTTCGGCGGTCCGGTTGCACCACCGGCCGCCGCAGGCCTAAAGGGCCGCTACGACCCCCCGCCCCCGGATTCGGCGGTGGTGTGCCCGGCCGACGCGGCGGCGGGCGGTCCGTCATCGTCATCGGTGCTGGCTTCCCGCCTGGGGATGCCTCACCCGGCTCAGTGCACAGACCGGCAGGTGATCATCAAACGAACTGGTCACGTTGAACCCCCCGTGGCACATGCTGAGAAATGCTCACGCAGCACCGGGAGGGTAGTGAGAAGGACATGAGGTCTGCCAGTCTTCCAGACCGGTCGCACGCACCTGTTCGCGCTCGTCAGCATTGGACTCGGTTCGAACCGGCTGTTCCAACCCATCGCAGAAGCGTCGTGGCGATGGACATGACACGACCGGCTGAGTTCTTGTCCGACGCGCCACGGTTGCGTCGCGCCGCGGCGGCGTCGGGATGCGGAGCGGCTGGATCTGCCGGGACGGGGCGCTGCCATGCAGTGCCGGTGCAGATCACGAACTAGATCTTGTGCAGATCACTCATTAGATGGTGTGCAGAAATTGAACTCATGGTCGTGCAAAACACCAATTGAGCTACCATGCACATGTGCCCGAGCACACCGGCACCCACATCGCCCGGCACCTCAGCCCCCGCGTCAGCGACGCGCTCACCGGCTTTCGCGTCGTGGTGCTCCACGGTGCGCGCCAATCCGGCAAGACAACCCTCGCGCGCCGAACCGCAGAGCGCGCCGGCGGCACCTACGTCACGCTGGAAGACGAGCCGATGCTGCAGGCTGCGCTCGACGATCCCACCGCGTTGCTGACCGCGTCGCCGGCACCGCTGGCAGTGGACGAGGTGCAACTCGCCGGCGACCGTCTGGTCCGGGCAGTCAAGCGTCTCGCAGACGCCGAGCAGACGCCGGGACGATTCCTGCTGACCGGTTCCACCGACTTCCTGTCGGTGCCGACCATCAGCGAGTCACTGGCCGGGCGTGCCCGGCTGATGCGTCTCACTCCCCTGTCCCAAGCCGAGATCGCCGGCGCCGAGAGCCCTCCTGTCGAGCGATGGTTCAACCGCGACGATCATGCCGGCGCCCCACCCCCCGGAGGTTCGTCTCCGACGCTGACTCGGCGCGACTATGCCGAGCTGATCTGCGCCGGCGGCTACCCCGAGGTGCTGCGGCTACCCGCTGGCCTGCGGGACGGCTGGTTCGAGAGCTACCTCGAGACCGTCGTCGGCCGCGACATCGCTGCGCTCGCGGACATCCGGCGATCGACGGCACTGGCGCCGCTGCTGCGCTGGACTGCTGCACAGACCGCGCAGGAACTGAACGTCGCCGCGGCCTCGCGGCGTCTCGCCATCAGCCAGCCGACCGTCGTGAGCTACCTCGACTGGCTCCGAACCGTATTCCTGACCCAGGAGCTTCCGGCCTGGTCACGCAACCTGTCCAAGCGGGCGATCCGGCGACCGAAGCTGCACATCTCAGACACCGGCCTCGCCGCACACCTGCTCGGCACCGGGCCCGACGCGCTGCTGGCGCCGACATCACAAGCATTCGGCATGCTGGCAGAGTCGTTCGTGGTGAACGAGATCGCCCGCCAGGCCACCGCCGCAGCCGCCCGCATCAGCCTGTGGCACTACCGCGACGCCCACCACGAGGCAGACATCATCCTCGAGACACCCGACGGGTCGGTGACTGCCATCGAGGTCAAAGCAAGCAGCTCTCCTTCGCCTCACACAGCCGACCACCTCCGCTGGCTGCGCGACCGGCTCGATGCCACAGCCCCCGGCAGCTTCATCGGCGGCATCGTCCTCCACATGGGCGAGCCCGACGTCAGCCTCGGCGACCGGATCAGCATGCGCCCCATCTCGTCTCTGTGGACCGACTGAACGCGTTCTCGTTCGGTCGCACCCAGGCAGGCCGCCACGGCCCTCGAGCGGATGCGAGACAAAGCTCATCCGCGGCGCGGCGAGCGTTGCTCACGCACGAGCGCTAGCGGCGGCGGCCCTTCTTGCGGGGGCGGGGCGGGGCGCTGCGGGTGTAGCTCTCCGCTGCGAGCGCCTGGGTGGCGGCCTCCATCGAGTCGTGACGGCCGGCGGCGTCGGCCGCAGCCTGCGCGGCGGCCCAGCCGGGCTCGTAGCCCTTCAGCCACGCCACCGTGGGCATCGCCACGAAGATCGAACTGTACGACCCGACGAGCAGGCCGATCAGCAGCGCCGTGGCGAACTCGGCCAGGGTGCCCGCACCGAGGAATCCGGCGCCCACGACCAGCAGCGACAGCACCGGCAGCACCGAGGTGATCGAGGTGTTCACCGACCGCGTCAGCACCTGGTTGAGCGACACGTTCGCGAGCGCGTGGTAGGTGAAGTGACTGCGCGCCGGCAATGACCGCTCGTTGGATTTCACACGGTCGAACACGACGATCGTGTCGTACAGCGAATAGCCCATGATCGTCAGGAAAGCCACCACCGTCGCCGGCGTCACCTCGAACCCGAACAGCGCGTAGGCGCCGACTGTCAGCACGATGTCGTGCCCCACCGCAATCAGTGCCCCCACCGACATCTTCCACTCGAAACGGAACCACAGGTACAGCGCGATGAGCACGAAGAACACCACGAGCGCCCGGCGTGCCTTGCCGGCGACCTCGTCGCCGAACGAGGGGCTGACCTGGCGCGACGACAGGCTCTCCACGTCGACGCCGACGGCATCGGCCAGAGCCCCGGCTACCGCTGCGCTGTCGGCATCGGGCCCCAGCACGCCGCGCACCCGGAAGATGTCCGGCGAGCCGGTGACCACCACGAACTGCACCCGAGCATCGGGCACGCCGGCCTCCGCGGCTGCCGACGCCACGTCGTCGGTCGTCGTGCTGTCGGCTGCGGCGTCGCCGGATCCATCTGCTGCGTCATCCGCCGCGGCGCCTTGAGCTTCCTCGGGCACCGGTATCTCCCACACCGAGCCGCCTTCGAACTCGATGCCCAGGTTCAAGCCACGGACGAACAGCGCCACGACACAGATCAGCACCGCCGCCGCGGAACCCAGGAGCACCTTGCGCGACAGGCGCAGGATGTCCCAGCTGTTCTCGCCTCGGTAGAAGCCGCGCAGCGCTGCGATCACGATGTGCCTCCCGTGGTCGTCGCCGCCGGGGCGACATCGCCGTCGGCTGGCCGCAGCACGCCGAGTCGCCGAGGTTCCTCGTTCACCAGCCGCCGGGCGATGAACACCACCAGCGGCCGCATGAAGAAGTACGACACTGCCAGGTCGATCAGCGTTGCCAGCCCGAGATACAGGGCGAAGCCGCGGACGGTGCCGCTGGTGAGCTGATACAGCACCCCCGCGCCGATGAGCGACGCCAGGTCGGCCCACACGATGGTCATGAAGGCGCCCTTGAAGCTGGCATCGGCTGCCGAGCGCACTGCCCGGCCGCGGCGCACCTCTTCCTTGATTCGCTCGTAGTACACGATGTTCGAGTCGACCTGGACGCCGATCGACACGATGATGCCGGTGGTGCCGGCCAGCGTCAGCGCCAGCCCCCGGCTCTCGCCGAGCCAGCTGATGAGCGACCACAGGACCGACCCGCTGATGGCCAGGCTGGCCACTGCCACGATGCCGAGCAGCCGGTAGTAGACCAGCATGTACAGGCCCACGAGGATCAGCCCGACGACGCCGGCGATCACCCCCGCTCGCAGCGTTCCCTCGCCGAGGGTGGCTGACACCGTGCGCACATCGTCCTGCTCGAACTCCACGGGCAAGGCACCGAAGCGCAGCGCGACGGCGAGGTCGCGTGCGCCGTCTTCGTCGAACGTGCCTGAGATGACTGCGGTGCCCCCGAACTCCGTTGCCCGAATGACCGGGGCAGACTCCACGACGCCATCGAGCACGATCGCGACCTGCTGCCCGAAGTAGCGGGCTGCCATCTCGTCGAAGCCGACGGCGCCCTCATCGGTGAGATCGACGTTCACGACCCACGCGTTGTTGAACGTCGCTGCCGCCTCGGCGACCGCCTCGCCGGTGAGCTCGGCCGGGCCGAGCACGTATCCCACCGGCTCACCACGGCCCGGCAGCACCACGGCCTGATCGGCGATGTCGTCCTCGGGCAAGGTGAAGTCCAGCGATGCCTCTGCCTCGACTGTCTCGGTGTCAGCCTCAGTGTCGTCCTCCGGGTCGACCGCGCCGTTATAGGCACCGGCAAGATCCAGCGCGGACCCGAACTCGGCCTCGTCGAAGGGATTGAACGTCAGCAGCACGGGTCGGAACCGCAGCTCCGCTGTCTGGCCCACCAAGTCCACCGCGCGCTGCTTGTCCTTGACACCGGGCAGCTGCACCACCACCTGCTCGCCTTGACGTGTGATGTCGGGCTCGGCGACGCCGAGCGCATCGACGCGCGACCGGATGATCTCGATGGCACGGTCAAGCTGCTCATCGTCGGCTGGGGCGGTGGGCCGCAGCAGCACCTCCACACCACCCTGCAGCTGCACGCCCAGCACAGGCGCCCAGCCCGCGGCAAGCACGCCCGCGAGCGAGCCGAACCCGATCAGGATCGCGAGAAGGAGCGAGACGATCTGCGAGCGGCGCACGTCAGGCCAATGTGCCGATGTCTGCGCTGCGCGCTGCGGCCGGGATCATTCCGATTCGTCGACGCCGTCCGGTACGGGCGAATCGTCTGTGCCGCCGCCCGCAGACGTGATGATCTCGCCGATGGCGCGCCGCTGCACCCGCAGCTCCACATCGCTGTCCACCTCGATGCAGACCACCTCGCCGGGCTCCTCGACCGCCACGATCTTGCCGATGACCCCGCCGACCGTGGCGACCTCGTCGCCGATGTCTGCGGCGCGCAGCATCGCGGCACGCTCGGCGGCACGCTTGCGCTGCGGCCGGATCATCAGGAAGTACATGATGGCGAACAGGGCGACGATGATGATGATCGAATCCATGACGGACTCCTGAGCGTGACGGCGGGTCAGCGTACCGGCCTGCCCCCGCCGGCGGTGGCTCAGCCCCAGACTTCATTGACCTGCTCGCGGAATGAGCTGAAGCGGCCGGCTTCGACGGCGGCGCGTGCGCCGGCCACCAAGTCGTTGAGGAATGCGATGTTGTGCAGCGTCAGGATTCGGCTGGCCGTCGGCTCGTTCACGCTCATCAGGTGCCGGAGATAGCCGCGGCTGAAGCGGGCGCCGGGCTGGGGGCGGCCGTCGCCGCCGTCTTGGCGAGCGTCGAGCGGCGTGGCGTCGCGGGCGAACCGGGCATTGCGGATGTTGATGCGGCCCTCGGGTGTGAGCGCGGTGCCATGTCGGCCGAGCCGGCTCGGCAGCACGCAGTCGAACATGTCCACTCCCGCAGCGATGGCGTCGACGATGCGGGCCGGATCGCCGACGCCCATCAGGTAGCGAGGCCGGTCGGCAGGCAGCACCTCGGTCGCTGCGTGCAGGGCCGGGCCCATCTCGCTGCGGGACTCGCCCACCGACAGCCCGCCGATGCCGTACCCGTCGAAGCCGATCGACGCCAGAGTCTCGGCGCTGGCGCGCCGGAGGCCGGCATCGATGCCGCCTTGGCAGATGCCGAACAATGCCTGCCCTCCAGCGATCCCGCCCTGGCGCGCAGCGTCCATGGCTGCCGCTGCCCTGGCCGCCCACAGGTGGGTGCGTTCGGTCGCCTCGCCCACCTCATCGGGAGGCGCGGGCAGTTCGGGGCAGATGTCGAGCGCCATCTGAATGTCCGATCCCAGGCGGCGCTGCGCATCAACCGCGCCTTCGGGCGTCAGCCGCATCAGGGTGCCGTCGTAGGTCGAACGGAAGGTCACGCCTTCGTCGTCGACCTTGGATTTCGCATCCTGTGGAGGATTGTCGGGACGGCGGCCGGGCTCACTTGCGCCGCCGGGACGGCGGCCGAGGGACATGATCTGGAAGCCGCCGGAATCCGTGAGGAAATGGCCGTCCCAGCCGGAGAAGCCGTGCAGCCCGCCGAGCGCTTCCACCACATCGATTCCGGGCCGCGCCAGCAGGTGATACGTGTTGGCAAGCACGACCTCGAGACCGAGATGCTCGTAGTCGGTGGCATCGAGATGGATCACGGCGCCACGGGTTCCCACGGGCATGAACACCGGCGTTTGGAAGATCCCACGGGCCGTCGTGACCTGTCCCCGTCGAGCTGAGCCGTCCGAGGCCAGCAGTTCGAACACCAGGGGGCTGTTCGCAACGCTCATCTCGCCGGCCTCATGAGGGCGATGTCTGCGGGAGCAGCATCGCATCGCCGAAGGACAGGAAGCGGTAGCCGTACCCAAGCGCCGCCTCGTAGAGATCGCGCCATCGCGGCCCGATGAACGCGTCGATCAGCAGCAGCAGGGACGACCGGGGCAGGTGGAAGTTGGTGAGCATGGCGTCGACCAGCAGGAACTCTGTGCCCCGCCGCAGGAACAGATCGGTCGAGCCGCTGATGTCGCTGTGGACCGTCGGCGCCAAGCCGCCCCGGTCGCCGTGCCGGCCGGAGGGCGCGCAGGCCGCTTCGGGCGTGCACGCAGTGCTGGCCACGAGCAGGTCGCGCTGTCGGCGGGCTGCAGCCTCCAGTGCGCGCACGGTGGTGGTGCCTACCGCAACGACCCGTTGGGCCGCAGCACAGGCGGCGAGCGTCTGCGCGGACACCCGGTAGTGCTCGGTGTGCATCTCGTGCTCATCGGCATGGTCGGCGGTCACTGGCGCGAACGTGGCAAGGCCGACGGCGAGATCCACGGTCGCGATGCCCACGCCGTTCGAGCGCAGCGATTCCAGCACGCGTTCGGTCAGGTGGAGCCCTGCCGTGGGCGCCGCCGCTGATCCATCCGAGCGGGCGTAGACGGTCTGGTAGCGATCCGCCAAGGCCCTTCGAGCCATGTCCCCGTCGGCGGCATCGACGCCAAGTCGCTGAGCGATGGCGCCTCGCGCGGCAGCTGGGTCGATGTAGGGCGGCAACGGCGCCTCCCCCGCCCGCTCCAGCAGGCGGGTCTGCGACACATCGGCGAGCGGCGTCTCGCCGACGAGCACACGCACGGCTCGGCGCTGCCGGTCCAGGCGCTCGCCCACCACCACTCGCACGCTCGGGTCTCGCTCGGAGACCAGCACCGTCCCGTCGGCAATCCGTCGCGAGGGTCGCACGAGCGCCGCCCAGGCCGCCCCGCTGTGCTCAGACGCCGTCGCTGGGCGAGACACCTCCGCCACCGTGCCGTCGGCGGCCGGCGGCCGGCTCGCGAGGGGTTCGAGCAGCAGCACTTCGGCCGCGCCGCCGGTGCGCTTGCGCAGCGGCAGGCGAGCGGGCATCACCCGTGTCTCGTTGACAACCAGCAGGTCCCCGGGGCCGAGCAGGGACGGGAGATCGGTGACGTGCCGGTGCTCAGCCGCTCGGCACGGCCCCGTGTCGACCAGCAGCCGGGCCGAGTCGCGTGGCTCGGCAGGCACATGCGCTATTGCCGATGCCGGCAGCTCGTAGTCGAACTCGTCCATCGACAGCCGCGGCGTGCTCACCATGCGGTGTCGTCGATCTCCACCGGTCCGACTGCGGGCGGCTCGGCGACTGGCTCGTCCGGCTCGTCCGGCGCAGCCGATTCGTCGAACAGGGTGGCATGTGCGTCGGCATCACTGCCGGCGTCCTGCGCCGCGGGCGGGGTCTCGATGCCGAGGTGTGCATACGCCGCGGTGGTAGCAATGCGGCCTCGTGGTGTGCGCTGCAGCAGCCCGCGCTGGATCAAGAAGGGCTCGTACACGTCCTCCACCGTCTCGGTCTGCTCGCCCACGGTGATCGCGAGCGTGGACAGGCCCAACGGTCGCCCGGCATGAGTGACCACGAGGGCGTCGAGAATTGCCCGGTCGACCTTGTCGAGGCCGAGCTCGTCGACGCCGAATGCGGCGAGCCCTTCCTGGGCCACTGCCACGTCGACGGCACCGCTGGCGCGCACCTCGGAAAAGTCGCGCACCCGGCGAAGCAGCCGGTTGGCGATCCGTGGCGTGCCCCGGCTGCGCGAAGCAATCTCTGCGGCCCCTTCGGCGTCGATGTCCACACCCAGGAGTCCGGCCGCTCGAGTCACGATCGCTGTGAGATCCTCCGTCGAGTAGTAGTCGAGGCGCTCGACCAGGCCGAAGCGGTCTCGCAGGGGTCCCGAGATCAACCCCGTGCGGGTCGTGGCGCCCACCAGGGTGAACCGTGGGAGCTCGAATCTGATCGAGCGTGCCGCCGGTCCCTTGCCCAGCACGATGTCGATCGCGAAGTCCTCCATGGCCGGGTACAGCACTTCCTCGACCACCTTGGGCAGGCGGTGAATCTCGTCGATGAACATCACATCGCCGTCGGCCAGATTGGTGAGGATTGCCGCGAGGTCTCCGGCTCGCTCCACCGCCGGGCCCGACGTCAGGTGCAGAGCTGCGTTCAACTCGGCGGCGATGATGCCGGCGAGCGTCGTCTTGCCCAGGCCCGGCGGGCCGGCGAACAGCAGATGGTCGGGCGTCTGACCCCGGGCCAGCGCAGCCCGCAGGGTGATGGCCACGTGTTCTCGCACCTCGGGCTGGCCGACGAATTCCTCCAGCGACCGCGGTCGCAGCGAGGCCTCGGCATCGCCGTCGTCGGCCGTCGAGCGGACCGGGTCGGTGACCTCGCTCCGGCCTGGTCCTGACGCCGCCGACTCGTCGCGCCGGTAGCCCTCGCTGCGGGCTCTACCAGAGTTCATCGCGGACCTAGCTCCTGCAGCGCCACACGCAGCAGGGCGCCGGTGTCGGCATCGCCGTCGCGTGCTGCCTCGATCGCTACGGCGGCCATGGCGTCGCGTATCTCGGCCGGCGCGAATCCCATCTGGCTCAATGCGGCCCGCACTTCCGCAACCGCAGATCCAGCGCCATCGCCGGGCACCGCCATGGCACCAGCGCCGGCAGTCTCGGGCGCGCCGAGCCGGGACTTCAAGTCGAGCACCATCCGCTTGGACGTCTTGGCGCCGATACCGGGCACCAGCTCCAGCGCCGCAGCATCGTCGGCGGCTACGGCCCGCCGCAGCTCGTCGGGCGGCAGGTGCGAGAGCACGGCAAGTGCCAGCGCAGGTCCCACGCCCTGCGCGCTCAGCAACGCCTCGAAGCAGCGCCGCTCGTCGAGTTCGGCAAAGCCGTACAGAGCAGAGGTGTCCTCGCGTACGTGGTGGTGGACGTACACGAAGCACTCGTCGCCCACCGGCCCGACGCCGGCCAGCGTGGACGGCGCCACCCTGACGCGATAGCCCACCCCACCGGCCTCGACCAGCAGCTCGCCGCCGGGATCCTTGTCGAGCAGGCGCCCGCGCACTGAGCCGATCATGGTGAACCGTTCATCGCGGATCGATCATCACAACGAGTCTTCGGCGAGGGTCACGGCGCGACGCGCTCCGCCGCCGCAGCGCCGGAAGCGGGCAGCAGCACGCGCGCCCGGGCATGGGTTGCCGCCCCATGCCAACGAACCTGAGACAGGTGGCACAGAGCGACCGCTGCTGCGTCGGCTGCGTCGGCCGGCTCGGGCGGCCCCGGCAGCACGAGCAGCTCGGCGACCATGCGCTTCATCTGGTCCTTGTCGGCGCCGCCCCAGCCGGCAACAGCCTGCTTGACCTGGGTCGGCGTGTATTCGACCACCTCGAGCCCCGCTGCAGCCGCGACGGCCATGGCGAGACCGGCCACCTGCGCGACGCCAATCGCAGTGCGCGCATTGACCTGGAAGAAGACCCGTTCCACGGCCACCACCGAGGGCTGGAAATCGGAGATGAGGGCCTGCAACTCACCCATCTGCGTGGCCAGGCGCGCTGCGTGCGGCTCTGCTGAATCGGTGCGGATGACGCCCAGGGCGACCGCTTCGGTGCGCGCACGCTGCGTTCCAGAAGCGGGAATCTGCTCCACCACGCCGTACCCGCAGCGTGACAATCCCGGGTCGATCCCCAGTACGAACATCAGTACGAACCGTAGCCTTTGGCACCGTACGAGCCGGGTATAGGTGACACTGTTCCGCCCTAGCCGGCGATCGCCTCCAGCAGCGAATCGCTGATGTCGAAGTTGGCGTACACGCCTTGCACATCGTCGTGATCGTCGAGCGCGTCCAGCACCGCCATCACCTGTTTGGCCTCCGAGACGCTGGTCAGCTCGATCAGGTTCTGCGGCGCATAGGTGATGTCGGCCGACGTCACCGCGATGCCCACTGCCTCAATGGCCTCACGCACCGCCATCGTGTCGGTGGCTGCGGTGGTGACTCGCCATGCATCGCCCTCCTGCTCGACGTCCTCTGCGCCTGCATCGAGCGCCGCCAGGATCAGCTCGTCTTCGTCGGGCGCCGGCTCGACCGCAGGCACCACCACCACGCCCTTGCGTTCGAACTGCCACGCCACGGCACCCGGCTCGGCCAGCGAGCCGCCGGCGCGGGTGAACACGCTGCGGATCTCCGAGCCAGTGCGGTTGCGATTGTCGGTGAGCACGTCCACGAACATGGCCACGCCGCCCGGCGCGTAGCCCTCGTAGGTGACCTGCTCGTACGACACGCCCTCGAGCTCGCCGGTGCCCCGTTTGATGGCCCGCTCGATCGTGTCCAGCGGCACTGAATTGTCGCGTGCCTTCTGGTACATCGTCCGCAGCGTGGCGTTGGCGTCGAGGTCGCCGCCGCCCTCGCGGGCGGCCACCTCGACTTGGCGGATCAGCTTGGCGAACAGCTTCCCGCGCGCCTTGTCGGCAGCTCCCTTGCGATGCTTGATCGTGGCCCACTTGGAATGACCGGACACAGACCCTCTCCCGACCGACTCGTGCCATCAGGCTGTGCAGGCTTCACAGTCTGCCCGGCTGAGCCGCTCAGCGGGTCAGCGAGGCGCCGACCATGTCGAGGAAGATCTGGTGAATGCGGTCGTCGGCCGTCAGCTCCGGGTGGAAGCTCGACACCAGGATCGGTCCTGCCCGGCACAGCACCGGCACCGACGACGGGACGCCGTCGGTCGATGAGTTCAAGGCGGGCCTGATCTCTGCGAGCACCTCGACACTGTCGCCTGCGCGCTCCACCCACGGTGCTCGAATGAACACCGCCCTGAAAGGCTCGTCGAGACCGTCGGTCGCGAGCTCCGCCTCGAAGCTGGCGACCTGGCGCCCGAATGCATTGCGACGCACCGAGATGTCGATGGCGCCGAAGCAGCGTTGATCCGGACGGCCGTCGAGCACGTCGGTGGCGAGCAGGATCATGCCCGCGCAGGTGCCGAACGCCGGCATGCCGCCGGCCAGCCGATCGGACAGCGCATCGAACAGCCCGCTCGTGCGGAGCAGGTGCGACATCGTGGTCGACTCGCCGCCCGGGAGCGCCACGGCATCGACGCCGTCGAGATCTGCGGGCACGCGGACTTCGACAGCTCTGGCCCCGGCGCGCCGGAAGGCGGCAACGTGCTCAGCGGCAGCTCCCTGCAGCGCGACAACGCCGATCAGCGGCTGGCTGTCGCTCGCGGCGGCGCTCTTCCGCGCCGCCATTATTTTCCGCTCTTGTTCCCGGTTTCCCATGCGATCGGGCTCACGGGCCGCTCGGGCCACGGCTTCGCCATTCGGCTCAGCCTCCTACCAGCCGCGGTCGGCGAGCTTGGTTTCGAGGCCTTCCATCTCAAGGCCCGGCATAGCGCTGCCGAGGCCCCGGCTGACCTTGGCGACTACCGACGGATCGCGGTAGTGCGTGGCGGCCTCGACGATGGCCTCAGCCCTCGGCCCCGGGTCTTCGCTCTTGAAGATGCCCGAGCCGACGAACACTGCCTCGGCGCCGAGCTGCATCACCAGCGACGCATCGGCCGGCGTCGCGATGCCGCCTGCGCAGAACAGGGGCACCGGCAGGCGGCCCGTCTCGGCGATCTCCTGCACCAGGCCCAGCGGCGACTGCAGCTGCTTCGCCCAATCGAACAGCTCGGCGGCATCGGCCTGGGTGATCTTGCGGATGTCGCCCGTGATCGAGCGCAGGTGGCGGACAGCCTCGACAATGTTGCCGGTGCCGGCCTCGCCCTTGGAGCGGATCATGCAGGCGCCCTCGGAGATGCGCCGCAGCGCCTCGCCCAGATTCGTAGCGCCGCAGACGAACGGCACGGTGAACGCCCACTTGTCGATGTGATGTGCCTCGTCGGCAGGGGTCAGCACCTCGGACTCGTCGATGTAGTCGACATCGAGGGCTTCGAGCACCTGTGCCTCGCCGAAGTGGCCGATCCGGGCCTTGGCCATGACCGGGATCGTCACGGCCGCCTGGATGCCTTCGATCATCGCCGGGTCGCTCATGCGGGCCACACCGCCGTCACGGCGAATGTCGGCAGGCACGCGTTCGAGTGCCATGACGGCGACCGCCCCGGCATCCTCGGCGATCTTGGCCTGCTCGGGTGTGACGACATCCATGATGACGCCGCCCCGGAGCATGTCGGCAAGCCCGCGCTTGACCCGCACCGTACCGACCAAATGGGACGCGCCATCACCTGAATTCATGCGCTCAGTGTAGGGAACGGCCCCAGTGCTGCCCCCGGGAGGTGCCCGCCGAACTCAGAATTCGCGCAGGACGGCGACCCGCGTCTCGAGATCTGCCCGGTAGTCGGGCAGGCTGTCGGGAGCAACGGCAGCGTCGGCCCGCGGATCGACCAGCCACAGCGGCCAGGTCACCCGCGGCGCATCAGTGCTCACCCCGGCTGCCGACATCGTCTCGAGCGCATCGGCAAGTCCGGGCGGGTAGCGGGTCAGCCGCACGGCTTCTGCGTCATCGTCGAAGTCGTTGCCGGTGCTGGCCTCGCGCTCGGTGCGAGCCTGCACCAGCGGCCAGAGGGCGGGCCACAGCAGCGCCGGAAGCCCCACCGTGGTCACGGCGGTGCTCAGGTAGGCCGCCCGCCCATCCCGAATCTGCGTCAGCAGCCGCGCGACCACGGCTTCCAGCTCGATGCGATTCAGCGTGTCGAGCAATCCCTGGGTGACGACGAGGGTGGAGCGATCCGGCCGCCGGCCGAATGCCGTGGCGTTCGCGGCTGCGGTCGGCACCACAGCGAGCGCCGGCGCCGGTATGCCCACAAGCAGGCAGACGCCGTCGACAACGTTCTCGAGGCGAGGCTGGCCGCCCGCATCGCTCGGCCCTGAGCCGGCCCCGAGGAGCGCTCGGTGCACGCGTCGCTCCCCCACAGCCAGCTCGCCGGCTGCGAGCGCGCAGGCCGCGGCAAGCGCAACCGGCAGCGTCCACCAGCCGAGCCCGGCGAAAAGCGCCACGAGCACGCCGACGATTGCCGCCGCAACCAGATGGACGGCCCAGAACTCCGCCAGCAGCTTGTCGGCTCGACGGCGATAGATGGCGAACAGCGGGTCCACCCGCAGCATTCAACCGCCCCCGCTCCCCCGCCCCACCTTCCAGCCCCACCGCCGCCGCGGCGAACCGACGCCCTGTGCCGCCGCACCCAGTCGCAGGCCACGATCGGGTTCGCCTAGCCGCTGCTTCGGCCGGCGGTTCAGCCTTTGGCGCCAACGCGTTGGGCGATGGCCCGCTCGTACATGTCGGCGTAGATGTCTGACAGGCGGGCCATCGAGAACTGCTCGGCTCGCTGACGGCCCGCTGCCACCAGGTCGGCCGCCCGGTCGGGACGCCTGAGCACTCCCAGGAGCGCCTTGGCCAGCGCCGCCGGGTCGCCAGGGGGAACGAGCGCGGCTTCGTCGCCGACGCTGACCACATTGCGATAGCCCGGCAGATCGCTCGCCACCACCGGGGTGCGCGCCGCCATCGCTTCCAGGAGCACAACGCCGAAGCTCTCGCCGTGCAGCGACGGCACGCACAGCACGTCGGCGCCTTTTATGCGCGCCAGCTTCTCGGCCTCGCTCACCCGTCCCAGCCATTCGATGCGGGTGTCGCGCTGGTGTCGGCGCTGCAGCTCCTCGGTCTGCGGACCGCGCGACATCACCCACAGCCGGATGCCTTCGGGCAGACGCGACATGGCGTCGAGCAGCACCGTGAGGCCCTTGCGCGGCTCGTGGCGGCCGATGTAGGCGATGGTGGGCGCTTCGTTGCGCTTGGGAACCGCTTCGTCGAAGTGGTCGAG
>JAJDZE010000096.1 GCA_022824805.1 Acidimicrobiia bacterium
ATCGACACGCACGAGCTGCAACCCGGCGAAGTCCGGGTAGCGGTGCGGGCCTGCTCGCTCAACTACCACGACGTGTTCACCCGCCGAGGCATGCCCGGCATCAAGGTGCCGCTGCCCGGCATTCCCGGCTGCGACGCCGCCGGGCAAGTCGCCGAGCTCGGCCCAGATGTCGAGGGTTGGGCGGTGGGCGACCGGGTGCTCGTGGACCCGGTGCGGTGGGATCGCGGCACCGGCAAGTTCTCGATGATCGGCGACACGCTGTGGGGCGCGTATGCCGAGTACGTCGTGGTGGCAGCAAGCCAGCTGATTCCGCTGCCCGATGACGTTTCCTATGAAGATGCTTCGTGCCTGCCGGTGGCCTACGGCACGGCGCACCGGATGATGATCACCCGGGGCGAGGTCGGCCCCGACGACTCGGTGCTGATCCTGGGCGCCAGCGGGGGAGTGGGCACTAGCGCGCTGCTCATCTCGAAGATGCGCGGTGCCAAGGTGATCGCTGCTGCAGGAAGCGACGAGAAGTGCCAGCGCCTCGCTGACCTCGGTGCCGACGAAACCGTCAACTACTCCGAGGTCGACATCGCCCGGTACTGCCGTGAGCAGACCGGCGGCCTGTTCGGCGGGGGCGGTTACGACGTGGTGGTCAACTTCACGGGCGGCGACACTTGGGCGCGCTCGCTGCGCTGCGTGCGCCAAGGCGGGCGCGTGCTCACCTGCGGGGCCACGGGCGGCTACGACCCGCCGACCGACCTGCGGTTCATCTGGACTGCCGAGATGGACATCCGAGGCTCCAACGGCTGGCAGCGCAGCGATCTCGACGAGCTGCTGGCGATGGTGCAGACCCGCGAGCTGGCGCCGGTCATCGATTCGCTGGTGCCGCTGCCCGAGGGCGTGGAAGCGCACCGGGCCATGGAGGAGCGTCGGTTCTTCGGCAAGATCGTCATCACCGCAGACGCGCCGGTCTGATGGCGCATCCCGCCGCTAGCGGCGATGCCGCCGAGAGCGACGGCGAGGACTACGGCGTCATCGACTTCCGCTTCCGTCCCATCGGGTCACGCAGCTGGACACCGGAAACCACCTACCACTACCTCGAACGGATGGGCCTCGAGCCGTGCCCCAGCTTTGTCAACCAATCTCGCGACCAGATGTTCGCCGAGATGGACGAGGCCGGCATAGCGCTGGGCGTCATCGGCGTGCCCGGGCCGACGGGCATCCGCGGGCTGGACCCGACCGGCTCCGCCGAAATCCGCCAGATCGTCTCGGAGCATCCGGATCGGTTCGTGGGGTTCGGCTCGGTCGAGCCCAGCGACGTCGAGGCCGCCGTGTCAGCGGTCGGCGAACTCGCAGCCCAGGGCATGCGCGGCGTCACCGTGGATCCGTCCACCGCCCAGATCAGCCGCCGGTTTGACGACCGCGAGCTCTACCCGATCTACGAGGAGGCACAGCGCCTCGGGCTGATCGTGTCCACCACGATGAGCTGCCTGCTCGGGCCCTACCAAGACGACTGCCGCCCCGAGTACGCCGACCACGTCGCCACCGACTTCGGGGGCCTCACTATCTCGATCCAGCACGGCGGCTGGCCGTACGTCCGCGAGACGCTCGGCGTGCTCTACAAGCAGCCCAATGTGGTCACCGTGCCCGGCCAGTACGTCCACTACGGCTTCCCCGGCTCTGACGACTACGTGACGGCGCTGGCTCGCCAGCTTCCCGACCAGATCCTGTTCGGCAGCGTGTATCCCAACTGCGGCCCGCTCACCGACCTGCGCGCCATCGTGGCCGGCTGGGAGCTGCCGCCACACATCGAGCGCAAGTACCTGCGCGACAACGCCGCCCGCGCCCTCGGCATCTGAACACAGCGCGTCGCTGCGGACCGGCGGCTACACCGTGCAGGCGAAGTCGCGCAGGGCTGCGGTGGCTGCGATGTCGGGAACTCCGTGTGGCTGTGCGGTCATGGCTCGATCCTGAGGTGTTGCGGGCAGAGTTCGTCGACCCGGATGCCAGCTTCCTGAAGAGCTGTTTGGTGCTCGGCGTAGTCGTTGTCGAGCGCGTTAGCAAGAACTGTCGGACCGGACTGCGAAGCGACAGCGGCCGCTGCGACAAACATGCGATCGTCTGGATCGAAGCCTCGGAGGTCTTCGCTCGCGGGAAATTCGGCGAAGGTCCGCGTCGCGTGGGGTGTGAACTGCACACCGAGTCTCGGAGCCGTTCGCGATGCCCACACGAAGAACCGCTTGGCCGGCGAGTTGTGACTTCCAGCACCGACCAGTCGCTGGTATTCGCGCATGATGTTCTGCTGTGTGAGCGCTCACACCAGCTTGCGCGACACCCCCGCCGCGCCCGCCAGCCCCTGCTGAGTCAATCCGAGCTGGTGCCGCCGGCTGGCGACCACGTTCGCCAGCGATCCCGGCGTGCGCACCACGAACGCTGCCGACGGCTCCATAGCGCAGACCCTAGCTCGATATCACCGTCCGCATACACCGCAAGAAATGAAACCGCACGCATACAAAAACAGCAGTGACACCGAACACACACGCACGACTGTTCGACGCGCTATCTGCCTGTCGACGTCAGCCGCGGACTGATTTTCGACTTCGGGTTGCCGTCCTGGTGGCGGCGCGTGCTGGCGTTGCTCCAGCGCTCTCGGAATCCCAAGCGCGTTCGAAATCTGGCCTTCGGCTGACGGTGCCGCCAAGGATCCGCGTTCCCATCGTTGCGGCCGGTCACTGCTCGGGCAGGGCGTCCTCGGGGGTCTGGGCGACGGGGTGCCCGAGTCTGGCTCAGCGGCCCCTGGCAGGGTTGAACCAGATGAGGTTGTCGAACCGGGCGAAGCCGGCGTCGGCGGTGGCAACGCGTGCGCCGTAGGTCAGGGCGAGCGACGCGATCCAAGCGTCGGGCACCAGATTCCCGGCAATGTGGGAGTCGTTCTTGGCGAACTGTGCGAGCTGGCGCCAGGTTGCGTCGGTGCCGTTCAGGGAACTGTTCGCGGGGGATGTTCTCAGGGTTTCCGCGAATGCCAGGGCGGCCGGCATCGGAGCGGGGTCGGAGAAGATACGGCGGTGAGTTGTCACCCTCAAGAACCCGGTAAGCACTACGTCGGGAAGCAGCAGCGGTTCGGCGTCGGCTATGACCGAGTCGAGCCAGTCGGCGAAGGGTTGATGCTCGCTGGTGTCACGGTGAAATGCGTATACCAAGACGTTGACATCAGGCAGGATCATCGAATGCCGTCTGCGTCGAGCGCTTCCGCGACTGCCGACCTGTCAGACAGATCAACCAGCAGAGTGCCGCCTGCACCCCCATAACGGTCGAGCGAAGCAGTCGAACCTTCGTTGTCTGGTTCCCTCAACGCCATGTGAAGAGCCTCCACTACCAGCGCTGTGAACGTGCAGCCGCGCTCTTGTGCACGACGCTTGGCCTCTTCGCCCAGACCATCAGGCAGATTGATGGTCGTTCGCATATGTCTAAGCATACACCTCGTTGATCGTTGCTCGGCACTGTCCGGTTTGACAGGCGCCGCGGTGGTCGAGGGGGGCTGAGCTAGGGGTGCTCTTGAGGACTTGTGTCGGTCCGGTGCCTTGCTTGCTGCCGCGCTCGGGAGGGTGCTCGAATCACGCCGGGTTAGGAACGTCCCAGGGTGAGTCAGTCCCCTGACACGGCGTTAGCAATCGATGGCGATAGTGAGGGCTTCGCACACCTGTGAGAGGCGGTCAGGCGTGAGCGTGCAGACGCGTTCGGTCAGATCACCGATGGGCACCACGCCGATGTTGTCGAGGCTTGCGGCGCATTCCTGGGGCACACCGTCCTGGCGGTCGAGGTGCACCTCGGTCGGGATGTTGCGGATTGTGCGGGTCAGCGGTACGGCGATGACGCGGTCGAGCACACCGATAGCTGCGTCACGGGTCATCACCAGATACGGCCGGCGACCGGCCTCTTCGTGCTCACCCCACCAGACTTCCCCGCGACGTGGATTGGTCACCACGGCTCCTCGAGTATCGAGCTGCGCAGGTGTGCCCGTGCTGCACGCAATTCGTCACTGGTTGGCGGTACGCGACGGTACCCGTCGACAATGGCGCGATCGATCTCGTGGCGGAGGCATTCAGCCGTGACCGACTCCACGCCCGCCCTCACGGCCGCGGCGCGAGATTCGAAGATCCCTGCGGTGACGAGATGGTCCAACTGCGTCAAGAGCGAGTTGGGCAGTCGAACCGCAATCTGCGTGGTTGACATGCACTAAGCATACCAATTTGGTTGCCAACAACTGATTCACGTTGCATTCACTTCCGCCGGTGCAGAGCGCAGGCCGGCTACCCGCAAGCACGCCGGGGATGGGCGTGGCGGCTGCGGCTCGGCATCTACACGGAATAGGCGAAGTCGCGCAGGGCTGCGGCGGTTGCCGCGTACACCTCGGGCATCGCGCCCCGGAAGATCACGTCGCCTGCATGGCAGGTGCCGTTGACCGTGCGGGCCTGCACGCTGTTGCCTGCCGCCGCCAGCTTGCGGTAGTAGGCAAGTCCCTCGTCGCGCAGCGGGTCGAGCTCGTTCACCGAGATGACGTGCGGCGGCAGTCCGGTCAGATCGTCCGCGCTGGCATGCAGCGGCCACGCCAGCGGGTTGGTCCGGTCTGGCCCGCCGAGGTCGTACACCTTGGCGATGCCGCCCATGTTCTCGCAGTCGAGGAAGTACTGGTTGTTCTCATGCAGCGACGGCAGGTCGGCAGGCGGGTCCGCATACGTCCCCGAGATGTATGGGCACTGCGCGAACACGCCGTCGATCATGTCGAGACAGCCGTCGCGCTTGGCCTTGAGCGCAGTGGCGAGGGTCAGGTTCCCGCCGCCCGATTCGCCCGAGACGGTGATGGTCGACACGCCCAGGGCGTCCTTGTTGGCGGCAACCCACCGCAGGCCCGACGCGCAGTCGTTCAGGCCGGCGGGGAATGGGTGGTTGCCCAGCTCGCCGCCGCCGTTGCGGAACTCCACGCCGACAGCGACCAGCCCGAGCGCCGCCAGCTCGTCCCGCCAGCGGACATAGGACTGCCCCGATGCCTTCAGCAGCACCATCCCGCCGCCGTGGATGTGGTAGACGCACGGCTGCGGGCCCGCAGCGTCAGTCTGGTTGTGGATGTAGAGGTTGATGTCGTTGCCGTCGACGCCGCTGATCACCTCGGTTCGCGACTCCACGCCTTCGACGGGCGGCAAGCTTCCGAAGAGTGCGTCGAAGAGCATCTCGAAGCCGGGCTCGGCCTCATTGACCCAGGCGTACAGATCCTCCATCGACGTCTCCGCCGTTGCGGGCGACGGCTCGCCGTGTCCGCCCATGCCGACCATCTCCAGCACGCCGATCATGCGCGGGTCTGCACGCGGATCGTCGGCAATGGTCATGTCGGGGTCGCCCAGCCGTCCGGGACGATGTACTGCTGCGGTGCTCATGGGTGTTCCTTCTCCCTGCCGGACGACGCCATGTCGCCATGCTGTGCCGCTGACAGTAGTCAAGGCCGCGCCCGCTCTTGTTGGGCCTGCTCTCGTTGGATTCGTCTCGGCGAGATGAGCCACACGTCGCGGTGGCCTGAAGCGCCGGAAGCTCACTCCCTATCGACGGGGGAGGCGCCGCCAGGATCGTGAGTGAGCAAGCCCCGAGCGACATCCCGAGCATCGTCGAGGTTGGCGACTCTGTGATCCGGTGGGATTCGCCGCAGCACGTTCAGCGACTCGAGCGTGGCGGCCGGTGCGCCGTCGAGCGCCATGACAAGGCAGTGCACGCCCTCGGCGGTGGCGGTGTCGATGAGCTGCTCGATGACCAGTGCAGCGCTGTCGTCGATGTAGTCGGTCTCGGAGAAGTCCAAGATGACGACCTCGTGGCCGACGATGTCGTCGCCGATGGTGCGGATGAGCTTGCTTGAAGATGCCACGGTGAAGCTGCCGCGCAGCTTGACGATGCCGGTGCGTGCCGAATAGGGGGCGATCTCGGCTGCTGCAACGCTCTGTTCGGCCAGAAAGACCTGGTCGAGCAGCGGTACCGACACGACGCTGTCGAGCTGGAGGCGTTCGAATTGGCGGGCGCCGATCATGCCGGCCACGATCAGCCCGACCGCCACCGCCGTCACCAAGTCGACGAACAGCATGATGCTGAGCGTCGTCAGCATGATCAGCAGGTGCTCGCGCTGCACCCGGTGGAGCCGGGCGAAGAAGCGCCAGTCGATGAGCTGCCAGCCGAAGATCACCAGCACACCCGCCAGCGCTGCGTGCGGCAGGAAGGCGAGAGAGCGCGCGAAGCCCAGCACGATCGCCAGCAAAGCGAGCGACCTGACGACGACGGCGACACGCGTGGTCGCACCTGAGCGCACAGCGATCATGGTCGGGATGAACGACTGGTGACCCGCCAGCCCGCCCACCATGCCAGCAGCGACATTCCCGGCGCCGAGCATGACGAGACTCCGATCGGGGTCGAGCTGGGAGCGTGTCTGCGCGTCGGTGGCGAAGATCGAGAGCAACGCCCGCACCGTGCTCAGCAGGGCAATGGCGAGCGCCGGGGTCACTGCTTCGGCCAGGAATCCCGGTGACAGCACCGGCGCCGCCAGATCGGGCAGGCCGGTCGGCAGGTCATCGAGCGTCGCGACATCGCTCAGCCACAAGATGCTCAGCAGCGTGCCGGCGGCCAAGCCCACGAGCATCGCCGGCACCTTGGCACGAAGTCGCTTGGGCCACCCGAGCGCCACGGCCAAGGTGACCGCACCGATGGACAGTGCCGCAGGGTCGAAGCTCGCGAAGGCATCCGGCCACTCACGCACTGCCGTCGCCGGCTTGGCGAGCCACACGGACTGGCCGAGAAACGAGCGGACCATCGAGACGATGATCAGGACGCCGACGCCGGACGTGAAGCCTGCGATGACCGAGTACGGCGTGTAGGCCACGAACCTGGCCAGCCGCAAGAGTCCCAGCGCAACCTGCATGAGCCCGGCCAGCATCACGATGGTGAGCGCCTTGGCGAGGCTGTCCGCGTAGGTCGCGACTACCACCGCCATCGGTATGGCAGTCACGCTTGAGATGTCGCCCATCTGGGGGCGGCTCCGTTCGAAGACCCCGACAAAGAGCCCGACTGTGGCGGCTGCGTAGATGCCGCTGGTCGCGTCCAGCCCGGCGACCACGCCGAAGGCGACCGACGGCGTCAACACGACCAGTGCCGACATCAGGCCGCCGAGAACGTCGCCCCGGAGCGACTGGAGGCCGTAGCGCATCAAGCGTCAGTTTGCCGTCTCGACCGGAACGTCGGTGAGCAGAGGGCGTGTGACAACCTGGGCCTCGGCGAGTGAGCTTGGCAGCTCGGACGGGCTCACGTGAGCTGCCGTTCGACGAGGCGACGGAAGGGGCCGTCGGCGGCACTGAGGTCGTCGAAGCTGCCGGCCTGCACCACGCGGCCGTGCCCCATCACGTAGATGCGGTCGGCGTGGCGGACGGTCGAGAGCCTGTGCGCGATGACGATGCGGGTCGCGGCGAGCCGCTCGATGCTGTTCATCACCTGTGCCTGACTGCGCGCATCCAGCCAGCTGGTCGCTTCGTCGAGCCAGATCACTCGTGGCTTGCGGACCAGCGCAGCGGCGATGCGCAGACGCTGTGTCTGCCCGCCCGAGAGCGAGGCCGAGCCCTCGGTCACGACGGTATGCAGCTGCATCGGCATCTCGGCAATCTCGTCGGCTATGTCGGCCTGACGGACAGCTCGCCAGGCGTCGGCAATCGTGAGGTCGTCGCCCATGCCGATGATGTTGTCCAGCAGGCTGCCGGGCTGCAGAGCGCCGTCTTGGGTGACCACGCCGAGCTGGCGTCGCAAGGCCTGACGGTCGAGCGAGGCGAGGTCGCGACCGTCGTAGTAGACGCTGCCGGCGCTCGGTTCCTCGAGGCCCAGCGCGAGCCGCATCAGCGTGCTCTTGCCTGAACCCGACTCTCCGACGATGGCAACGAACTCGCCCGGCCGCGCCGAGAACGAGACATCCTCGATCAGCGGCGTGTCGGGCTGATAGCGGAAGCTGACATGGTCGAAGCGGACCTCTCCCTGCAGCGAGACAGCGACGCTGTTGTGCGGCCCGGGCTCGGGCAGCTCGTCAAGCACGGGCCGGATCTGCTCGAAGCCGGGCAGCGCCCCGGCGATCGCCTCGAAGGCGCGGCCGAGGTTGACGACCGCCGCGAAGAACGTCATCGCCAACGCGTAGACGACGAGGAAGTCGCCTGTCTGCACCTGTTCGAGGTCGCGCGCCGCGACGACGGCAACCAGCGCAGCACCGACCAGCGCAGGCATGGCGGCACTGAGCGAGATCAAGTGTTCATTCAGTCGCGAGACCCCGATCCCGGCCAACAGCTGCTCCCGGTAGCTCCGAGCCCAAGCGGCGAATGCCGATGGCTCTGCTCCTGCTGCTCGCAGCTTGCCGATCCCGTTGATGAACTGCAGCAGGTCGCCTGCCAGTCGGCGCTCGGCAGCGAATCCGCGGCGCTGCGGCGCCAGCTGCCACAGGCCGATCAGCGCTGTGATCAGCACCATCAGGGCTGCCAAGCCGACGGTGACCAGCGCCAGCGCAGCGTCGTAAGCGAAGAGGATGGCGAGCGTCGGCACGAGGAAGACGAACGACAGCAACGCATTGGCGGCAACTCCGGACAGCTGGTCGCGCACGAGCTGGAACGAGGCCATGCGGATCGCCAGCCCGCCGGCGGTGAAGTGTCGGAAGAATCTCGGTGACAGTCTCAGCAGCCGGTCCCAAGCGGCTGCACTCATCCGGGACGTGCAGCGTCCTTCGAGGCGCATCATCGAGGTGCCTTGCAGCATGTGCGCCAGAGCGCCCACGACGCCGAACAGCACCAACGCGACAACGATCTCGCCGAGCATGTCGCTCGCCGCTGAGGGGAGCACCCAATCGGCCAGCATGCCGATGGCAATCGCAGGCGCTTGGGTCAACAATGCGGCCAGCAGACCGGCCAGCGCGAATCGCCCGAAGCTGGGAGCGAGTCCTTTTCCGGCGATGCGCACGAGGTCGAGCACACCGGCCTTGCGCTCAGGTGCCAGCGCCGGGTAGCAGAGCCAAGCGTGCGACGAGAGCCGGGCCGCAATCGTCGAATCGACACGGGTGACGCGTTCGTCGACCGGGTCGATCATTCGGTAGCGGCCGGTCCAGTGCGGCACCAGTGCGACCGGTCGCTGCTCTTCCCCGGCGAATCCGAGCATGGCCCCGCTGTCGCCCAGCCACCAGCGGTCCTCGGGTTTGAGGCGAACGCCTCGGGCGCGGATGCCCGAGGCGCGGAACACTGCCTCGGGCGTGGGCGCTTCGTCGACATGGGATGACTGCGGCGGTCGCCGGAATCGCATGCCCTCCCGTTCGCCGATCAGCGCAAGTGCAGCCATGAGCGCGGAGCCGTCGTGGTCGACGCGGGTGCGCTCACGGCTGAGGATGCGGTCGAGACCTGCTCGGGCTTGATCGGCGTCGCGACGGCGGAGCGTCTCACGAGCGGTCTGCTCGTTGGCGACGTCTGCCAGCAGCAGCATTCGATTGAGCGACTCGGCGTTCATGGCGAGTGCGTGAAATTCGTCGAGGGCCCCGAGAAGCCGGCCGTCGGCGGCGAGTCGGCGCGAGCTGACGACGTCGATCGCAGCACCCTGAGAGAGCGTGAGCCACGTATCGAAGCTGAGCGGCGCGAGACCGGTGCCGTCGGCCGATGGCGCCTCCGTGTCAAGGAAGCTGGCGACGCCCTCTGAGACCCCGACCCATACCACTGAGCCGGCACGCGTGGCGAGCACACTGTTCGCTTCGGCGCGCAGCCCGGAGCGGTCACCGGCATCGACGACGAGTGTGGGGCGCGGTCGTGGATCGATGCGCTCTGCGACGGCGGCGCCGATCGCGCTCATCCACCGATCGGCTTGGTCGGCCAGCTCATCGCTGAGATCGTCGGCAGCGAGCGCGGAACGCTGCAGCTTGGCGAGGCGCGAATCGGGCAGGCCCTTGCCGACCGCTGCCAGCGATGTGCCGTGCGAGCCGATCCCGAAGACGATGTGCCCTGCCTCGGCGCGCAGGAGGTGTCTTCCGGCCGAGCTGGCGATGCCGTCGGACTGCTCGAACAGGAAGATGTCGACGGCGCCCTCGAGCACCAGGTAGGCGATTGATGGGTCGTCGAGCATGATCGGCTGGTTGGCGGCGCCGGCGGTCGGTGCGCCCTCGCTCAGCGCAAGCCGGCCGAGCAGCGACTGCCCAACGGCGTCAGCGGGCCCGATGTCTGTCATTGGGACTGCACCAACTGGGCATAGATGCCGTCGGGCTCGGCGATCAGGTCCACGTGGACTCCGCGCTGCACCTCGCGGCCGCGATCGAGCACGATGATCTGATCGCAGTCGCGGATGGTGCTCAGTCGATGGGCGACGATCAGGCAGGAGCAGCCGCGACGGCGCAGGGCGTCGTCGATGCGCTCCTCGGTAGCGGCGTCGAGGGTGCTGGTCGCCTCGTCGAGAAGCAGCAGCGACGGCCGATTGACCAACGCGCGGGCAATCTCGAGTCGTTGCCGCTGTCCGCCGCTGAAGTTGCGCCCGCCCTCCTGGATGTGGGCGTCGTAGCCCCCACTGCGACCGACGATGCCTTCGTGGATCATCGCGTCGCGGGCCGCGGCGATGAGGTCCGTGTCGGCGACGGCGGCATTCCACAGCGTCAGGTTGTCTCGCACGCTGCCGTCGAAGAGCACGACCTGTTGGTCGACGGTCGCCAGCGACGCAGCGAGCACTGGTCGCGGGATCTCACGAGCAGGCACGCCATCGAAAAGGATCTCCCCCGACCAGGGTGTGTATTCGCCATTGATCAGGCGCAGCAGCGTCGACTTGCCCGAGCCCGTCGGACCGACGACGGCGATCCGCTGGCCGGGTTCGATCGTGAGGCTGAGCCCGTCGATCAGCGGGTCGGCGTCGCGTCGGTAGCCGAAGCTGACGTTGTGCAGCTGGAGTCGGCCGGCGAGTTGCGGGCGGCCGTTGAGGCTGGCGACGGCACCGGGCTGAGCATCGCGCTGGTGCGCCTCGGCGGCCGTGAGGGCAACGTCTTCTTCAGCGCCGAGCACGTCGGCGACGCGCTGGAGGTCGGCTTCGAGCAGCTGGAAAGCATCTGCGAACTGCACGAATCGGCCGATCGGCGTCAGAAAGCTGCTGGCCAGCATGTACACCGCGAACAGCTCGCCGATAGTGAGATCGCCCTCGACCACGCGCCAGCCGCCGAGCCCGAGCACGGCCATTCCGCTCAGGGCCACGAAGAAGCGAGGCAGGGCCGCGTTGAGGTACCCCAGCTCGGTGAAGCGCTGCCGCGCCGTGAGCTCTCGAGCCTGGTAGCCGCTCCAACGGGCGAAGAAGTCGTTCTCGGCGGCGGTGGCGCGAATTGAGTCGATCTGGCGCAGACCCGAGGTCTCGATTCCGAACAGCAGGGCCTGCTCGCGCCGCAGCTGCCGATTCTGATCGAGCCGCCGTCGGCTCAGCACCCGCGTCACTGCCACGTTGCCCAATGCGATGGCCCCGACGATCACGCCGATCAGCGGGTCGTAGACGACCATCAGCACGAAGAGCAGTGCGCTCACGATCAGTTCCACCACAGTGCTCATGAGCTGCCCGGTGGCGCTGGCCGCAATCTGGTCGATCAGGCTGAGCCGTGAGGCGAGGTCGCCTGCGAATCGGTGCGCGAAGTACTGCGTCGGCAGTCTGAAGAGCCGCCAGAGCAATCGCTGGGCGTGTGTGATTGCGAGCCGAATCGCAATCCTGCGCAGCATCGCCTGCTGCAGCCAAGTGAGCAGGTATACGGTGACGCCGGCCAGCAGCATCGCAGCGATGATCCAAGCACCGCGGCCGCGATCGCTGCCGATCAGGACCTCGTCGACGAAGATGCCGAGCAGGATCGGCAAGGCGAGCGCCGGTACGGCGAGCAGCAGGCCGGCCAGCGTCACCGAAGCGAGCGCGCCGCGGGTCTCGCGCAGCCATGGCCACAGGGCCCGAACGAGACTCGGCGGTTCGCCGCCTGCGCGGAATGACGGCATCCGCTCTGCTGTGAGAACGATGCCGGTGAAGGCCTCGTCGAAGGTGCTGCGGCTGACAGAGCGTCGGCCGTTGGCCGGGTCGTTGAGGTGGTACTGACCGCCCGACACGCCTTCGAGCACGAGGAAATGGTTGAACTCCCAGAACAGGATCGCGGGCAAGTCGACGTCGTCGAGCGATTCGGCATTCTTCCGCCAGCCGCGGACGCGGAGCCCGTAGCGCTCGCCGGCACGGACGATGCCGGCGGCGTTGGCGCCGTCGCGGCTGACGCCGCAGGCCTCGCGCAATTCCTCGAGCGGGACCCAGCGTCCGAAGTGCGCGAGGACGATGCCGAGCGAAGCGGCACCGCACTCTGCTGCTTCGAGCTGGGGGATGTGCGGCGTGCGCAGGCGACGTCTCCCCAGACGCCGCCAAGGGAGTGACCGCGGGGCCCCAGGCACAGCGCGCTAAGCCGGCCTTGCCGCTGAAACGGCAGTGAGGCTGGAGACGATCAGGCGAATCGGCGACCCGCGGTCGGTGACGATGTGGAGGCGGCAGGTGTCTGCTTCGCGCAGCAAGGCCGCTGGTGCCTCCGACAGCCTGACGACGAGCAGCGGTCGGCGTCCATCCGCGTCGGCACCGGGAACTCCCACTTGGGCGACATGGCCATCGAGCGCATCGTCCGTGCCCTCAACGCTGACGCGCGCTGGCATCCCGACCGCGATGCGGCGGGCATCGCCTGGCGCGAGCCGTGCTGTTGCGTCAACGCCGCCGGACGCGGCGACGAGGGTGCACGGGGTCGAGATGCCGCGCTCGAGCGTTCCGAAGACGGCCCAAGCCAGCAGGCCGATCAGTGCGCAGCCGAGCAGAGCCCCGAAGAGCCACTCGTGCGGAGCGCTGACCCGCAGCAGGCCGTCGATCGGCTCGCTGCGTCCGCGTCGGGCGAATGCTTCATCGCGGAACAGCCGCCGACGCTCGGGCATCTGGAGTCATCCTCCGGTGGCGGTGTGGTGCCGGTGGAGAATGCAGGCAGGCACTCAGTCTTGGCGCCGTCGGCACCGGCCGAGCTGATGGGCAAGTACCAGCAGGTACTAGATGGTCGCCTGCCAAGGCTGCTGGGCGGCGTTGTACGCGTTCCGCTTGGCGGCACCGGAGCCGCCGCTCACTTGGTCAAGCTCTTCAGGCGTGAGTTCGCGGTCGTCGGCGTCGTCGATGTGCTGCTCGTCGACGGTCTCTTTCGCCTGGTTCTGCACGGCAGGCCCTTTCGGTAGCACGAGGTTGTGTGCTCACCAACGATAGCTGACGCGCCATATCGCTACGAACCGGCCGTGATGACGACGAGGAGTTCGCCGTTGTCGACCTGGTCGCCGACATGGGCTCGAACTTCGCTCACCTCGCCGTCGGCTGGTGCGGTGATCTGGTGCTCCATCTTCATGGCCTCCATCACCACGAGCACCTGGCCGGCAGCCACCCGGTCGCCGGGCTGCACATCGACCATCAGCACCTTGCCGGGCATCGGTGCGACCAAGCCGCCTTCGACTGCCTCGGCATCGGGATCGGGGAACCGAGACCGCTGCACCAAGGTGACCGATCCGCCGACGGGCCCCGTCGCGTACCAGCGGCTGCCGCGGCGGCTGACCGCCCAGGTGCCTCGAAGCCCCGCAAGCCCAGGGACCGGCACCTCCACGTCGACGGTTGCGTCGACATCGCTCGTGCAGACACGGTCGGCGCTCATGGCGTCGGGCGAGGCTGCGTCTGCATCGGCGATGGGGCGCAGCGTGATGCCGTGGACGCGTACCGACCAGTCGCTGTGCGCCGGCGCATCAGGAGACCCCTCAGCCTCGGAAGTGTCGTCACCGATGCCCGCGTACGGCCCTGTCTGGGGCAGTAACCCGATTCGCATCCTCCAGGTGCCGTCGCGCTGGCGGCGGTACTGCACGCCGGCCTCGATGACCTCGCTCCCGACCGACGCCGTCAGCGGCAGCACTTCGTCGGGCATGACGCTGTTGCGATACCCCGAAGCCATGAATTCCAGTCGAATGGCGTCTCGCCGGTTGCATTCCTGGGACACCAGCGCAACTGCCGCAGCGGCCGTGTGGACGAACATCGGGTGGCGCGCCGGTTCGGAGGCAGCGAGGCCGCCGCCCGGTCTGGGGTCCTCCCCAGCGTTCCCGAAGTAGACCCGGTCGATGAAGTCGGTCGTGGTGTCGCCGGCCAGGAACTCATCGCTGCGCAGCACGGCCGACAGGAAGTCACGATTGGTGACCACGCCGCCCAAACGTGTGCGGTCGAGTGCCGACGCCAGTCCGAGCGCAGCCTCTGCGCGCGTCGGCGCCGCCAGAATCACCTTGGCCAGCATCGGGTCGAACTCGGTGCCGACCACTGACCCCATCTCGATGCCGGAATCGAAACGTGCCTGCGGCTCGCGCGCGGGCGCCCACAGTTCGACGGTTCCGGTGGCGGGAAGGAAGCCGCTGGCGGGATCCTCCGCGTACAGGCGGGCTTCCACCGCATGCCCCCGGATGGTCAGGTCGCCTTGGCTGTAGCCCAGCGGCGCCCCGGCCGCGATGCGAATCTGCTCCCGGACCAGGTCGAGGCCCGTGATCTCCTCGGTGACCGGATGCTCGACCTGCAGGCGGGTGTTGACCTCGAGGAACCAGAACTCGGCGTCGTCGCCGCTTCCCTCGAGCAGGAACTCGACAGTGCCGGCCGAGTGGTAGCCGATGGTGCGGACGGCCGCGACGGCCGCGGCGCCCATGCGGTCGCGCAGCGCTGTCGTCACGGCAGGCGACGGCGCCTCCTCGATGACCTTCTGATGGCGCCGTTGGATGGAGCATTCGCGCTCGAAACAGTGCACGAGGTTGCCGTGGGCGTCACCGAGCACCTGGATCTCCACATGGCGCGGCGCAGGCAGGTAGCGCTCCAAGAACACCGTGTCGTCGCCGAACGCGCCGGCGGCCTCGCGCCGGGCAGCGGCGACAGCGTCAGCGAGGGTGTCGGCGGAATCGACGATGCGCATTCCCTTTCCGCCGCCGCCGGCCGATGCCTTGACCAGCAGGGGGTAGCCCACCTCGGCGCCGGCAGCAGCCAGGTCATCGCCCGACATCCCCTCGGCCACCGGTACCGACGGCAGCGTCGGCACGCCCGCAGCGATCATCGATTCCTTGGCGGCCAGCTTGTCGCCCATGGCCGCAATCGCCGCCGGCGAAGGCCCCACCCAGATCAGTCCGGCGTCGATCACCGCCTGGGCAAAGTCGGCGTTCTCGGACAGGAAGCCGTAGCCGGGGTGCACGGCATCGGCAGCAGTGCTCTCGGCCGCAGCAATCACCTTGTCGATCGACAGGTACGAGTCGGTCGCCGTCCGGCCGCCGAGCGGCACGGACAGGTCCGCGTCGGTGACGAACGGCGCCTCGGCGTCGCCGTCGGCATACACCGCGACCGTGGAGATGCCCATCGATTGTGCGGTGCGGAAGACCCGGCGGGCGATCTCGCCGCGGTTGGCCACGAGCAGGCGCCGGATCGGTCGAAGCTCAGAATCGGTCATGCTCAGCCGCCCTTGCATCCGGAAGACCCGTGCTGTTGCGGCGTCTTCTCTGGTTGTGCCGTCATGCTCAGCCGCCCTTACATCCGGAAGACGCCGAACCCATCGGCGCCTTTCACCACGTTGTTGTGGCAGGCAGACAGCGACATCGCGATCACGTCGCGGGTATCGCGTGGGTCGATGACGCCGTCGTCGGTGACCCGCCCGCTGGCGTAGGGGGCCAGCGACTTCAGCTCGTGATAATGCTCGACCTGCTCGGTGATCTTGCGGTCGGCCTCCTCGTCGAACTCGATGCCACGACGCATCGCCTGGCCCCGTCGCACGATCGACATGACCCCGGCGATCTGCTTGGGCCCCATGATGGCGATCTTGGCGGTCGGCCACAGGTAGGTGAAGCGAGTGTTGAATGCCCGACCCGACATGCCGTAGTTCCCCGCGCCATAGCTGTTGCCCAGGATGACGGTGATGTGCGGCACCATCGAGTTGGACACGGCGTTGATCATCTTCGAGCCGTTCTTGACGATTCCGCCCTGCTCGAAGTCCTTGCCGACCATGTAGCCGGTGATGTTCTGCAGGAACACCAGCGGGATGTCCTGCTGGTTGCAGAGCTGGATGAACTGCGTGGCCTTCTCGGAGCTGTCGCTGAACAGCGGGCCGTTGTTGCCCAGGATCCCCACGGGGAAGCCCTGCACGGAGGCCCAGCCGCAGATGAGCGTGGTGCCGTAGCGGGCCTTGAACTCCTCGAATCGGGAGCCGTCGGCGATGCGGGCGATCACCTCGCGGCAATCGATCATGGCCTGCAGGTCCCGCGGCATCAGCCCGAGCAGTTCGGCGGGATCGTGCACTGGCGGATCGGCCGGCATGGTCGGTCCCGGGCCCAGCTTGCGCCAGTTGAGATGCGCCACGACCTCGCGGCAGATGCGCAGCGCATCGGCTTCGTCCTCTGCGAGGTAGTCGGCGAGGCCGGAGATCTCGGCGTGCATCTGCGCCCCGCCGAGCGTCTCGTCGTCTGAGTCCTCGCCGGTGGCCATCTTCACCAGCGGCGGCCCGCCCAGGAAGACCTTCGACTGGTTGCGGATGAAGATGTTGTAGTCGCTCATGCCGGGCTGGTAGGCGCCCCCGGCGGTGGAACTGCCGAAGACCACAGAGATCGAGGGGATCTTCATCTTCGACAGCTCGGTGACGTCATAGAACAGCCGGCCCGACTCGGCGAAGTGGCTCTCCTGCTCGAGCATCTGGCGCTCAGGGTCGTCGTCGCCGCGCAGGTCGCCGCCCGCCGACTCCACGAACTGGATGTAGGGCATGCGGTTGTCGCGGCAGATCTCGATGGCCCGCATGATCTTGCGGCCGGCGAACACCGTGATGGCCCCGCCCAGCACGGTGGGGTCGTTGCCCTCGATCATGCACTCGACGCCGTTCACGACGCCGATGCCCATCACCAGCCCGCCGCCGACGGCGTAGTTCGAGCAGTAGCCGGCCAGCGAGCTGATCTCGAAGAATGGCGAGTCGCGGTCGAGCACCATGGCGATGCGTTCGCGCACCGGCATCTTGTCGCGGCTGCGCATGCGTGCCATAGCCCGCGGCCCGCCGCCGGCCGCAGCCTGCTGCTGCAGCTCGTCGAGCTCGGCGAGCTGGGTGCGCATGTCGTCGCAGTTCTTGGTGAACCACTCGGCAGAGGTGTCGATGTGAGATCGCAGTACCGGCATGTGACTCCCGCAGGCTCGCAGCGCTCCCGCCTGCGCGCCCGCCCTCAGGCCAGCCGCAGACGCGAACCCCCGAAGTCTGCTTGACGCGCCCGCCGATTGCTCTGTAGGCCTTGGAGCGGGACGTGCCAATAGCCTCGCGGTAACGAGCAATCGGGCTGTAGGGCCTCTGCCATGACGGGTGAGGGCACAAAGTCACGTCCGAATTGCAGGGACTGCCCGCTCTCTGTGCATTGCGCGTGGGCGAATGAGCGGGCGCGGCTACGCGGACGCCGATGATGCGCGAGCTGGTCGATCGACCAGACCCGTGCCTAGGGGTCCGTGAATCGCAGCGGCGGCGATCATCCCTGCTTCGACCGATGACCAAGTGCGCTTCATCCTGATGCTGCCGACCCGTAGTGGGCTAACGATGATCGGCCGCCAATGGCACCCGGCCGAGGTGTCGTCAGTCACCTGACAGGGACCCCCGTCACCCAGGTATCCGGGTGACCGTGGCCCGCGACGCCCGGTCTCGACCGCTGCGCCTACACTTCCGTGGTGGATCCGGTCGTTCGGCATAGCGCGCGACGGCACGGCATCAGCGACGAGGACATGCTTCACGCCTACCGCAACCCCATGCGTGCGTTCCGTGACGAGGACGACGAGAACTTCATCATGTACATCGGCGGTGACCGGAGCGGTCAACCGCTCGAAGTCGGCATCGTTGTCGACGAGAACGGCGGCGAAACGGTCGTCCATGCGATGCGAGTGCGACCTCGCTATCTGGAGTAGGACCCATGGGCTGGACGTCTGAGGAAATCGAGGAGCGAGCTGACGAGCTAGCCGATTGGTTCGAGAACGACTTCCCGGAACGGGCTCGCGAGGTGCCGGTGGCAGAGCTGCTTCTCGAGCGTGCAGCACGCGCCCGTGCGCAATGCGAGCAGGCGGTAGCGGATGCCGTGCATGCGGCGCTGGATGCTGGAGTGCCGTGGTCTCGCGTCGGCGCGATTCTTGGCATCGACGCTCTCGATGCGAGCCGCACCTACGGGCTCGGAATAGCGGAGGATTCGGTTGGCGTTCCCGCAGGACTCGGAGTCTCCCGGGACGACAACTCAGGCGTGGCGCTTGACTTGTAGCACAGAGCCGCGGCCTGCTCGGCCTTGGCGGCACTGGTATGACGGGTTGACGTCCCTCAGCGATGAGGCAACCGCCGCCGTCGGGATTTATTCGCTGGTCAACTCAGGGTCGCCGAAGCCGGTGGCCGCCTCTGCCCATACCTCGTCGGTGAGGGCGCCGAACAGCTGGGCGCGCAGCTCGACTGGGTCTGGGACCGGCCTGGCGGGGTCAATCTGGAGTTCCTCGCATCCGTCGAGGTACACGTCGATCCTCGCAACATAGCCTTGCCGAAGTGTCTCGGGACTCGGCGTTTGTGGAAGAACAGGCTGCGCTCTATGCGGTGGCACATTCGGTGCAGCTCACCGAGTTGCAGCGCGAACTGATTGCGGAGACGGCATCGCTCGGGCGGGTGGCCGGCATGCAGATCGGCCCGCTGCAGGGCGCGTTCATGACGGTGCTGGCGACGGCGCTTCGTCCGCGGCTCACCGTCGAGGTGGGCACATTCACCGGCTACTCAGCCTTGTGCGTCGCCAGTGCCCTGGAACCGGGCGCACAGCTCATCTGCTGCGACGTGTCCCAGGAATGGACGTCGATCGCCCGCCGGTACTGGGAGCGCGCTGGCGTGGCGGATCGGATCGATCTCCGCATCGGGCCGGCACTCGACACGCTGCGTGCGCTGCCGCCGGAACCGCTCATCGACTTGGCGTTCATTGACGCGGACAAGTCCGGCTATCCCGCCTACTACGAGGAGATCTTCACGCGGCTATCGCCGGGCGGTGTGATCTTGGTCGACAACGTGCTGTGGGGCGGTGCGGTTGCCGACCGCGCCAGCGGCGACGAGACCGCCGAGGCGCTGCGCGCATTCAATGACCATGTCGCGGCCGACAGCCGGGCCAGCACCGTGATGCTGCCTATTGGCGACGGCCTCACGATGATCAGTCGCCGCCGATAACAGCCTCTTGGGGGGACCGCGAGCGTGGGCCATTTGGGGTGGGTCACTCGACGCCCAGCACGGACTCGGCTCGGCATGGCTGTGTGACTGCATGACTGCTAGCGTGCTGTCATGCAGCAGATCACATGGCGAGCAGACGAGCAACTCGTGGCTCGGGTGAAGATGTGCGCCCGCGAGCAGCGCGTCTCGATGAACGAGTACCTCACGCGGATCGCGCAAGCGGCCACCGATCCGTCGCTCTCGTCGAACGCCATTGACGAGATCAGATCGCGCCTGCGGCTCGCTGGCCTGCTCTCGTGCTTCGATGCCCCCGACACGCAGCGGCCCGACGACGACGCCGTTGCCGCCGCACGCCGGCGAGCGGGCCGGGGCACGCCGCTGTCCGAGCTGGTGCGCACCAACCGGTGACGGCGTTCCTGGATTCGTCCGCTCTCGTCAAGCGCTACGCCGACGAGTCCGGAAGCGACTTGGTGCAGGCCGTCCCGCCACCGTTGATCGTCAGCGATCTGGCCGCCGTCGAAGTCCCGGCAGCGTTGTGGCGCAAGCACCGCGTCGGCCAGATCTCCGCATCCGACGCCCAGATCCTGAGCCGGCGATTCCTGACCGACATCGACGCAACCTCGTCACAGAGCGACGCCGTGCTCATCGAGGCGGGCAAGGACATCTTGCGCGACGCAGTCAGCTTGGTGGCCCGTCACCCGTTGCGCGCCGATGACGCCGTGCAGCTCGCGTCGGCGCTGGCCGCGGTCCGCACCCTCGGCAACTGTCCATTCGGCTGCTTCGATACGCAGCTCAACGACGCTGCGGCGGCCGAAGGTCTCACGCTGCTGTGGTGAGCGCACTCTGAATCGCCATGGCCCAGCCGGCGCCCGGGCCCGCGCCGTGATGCTGCCGATCGGCGACGGCTTCACGTTGATCAGCCCCAAGCTGTAGCCCTCCGCAATAGCATCGCCGCCGTGGCTGATCCGGGCGCCTGGCCAATCGACACGCACATCCTTCATCGTGCCGACGCCGATCGGAGCTACCAGGTGTGGGTGGCAGTGCCGATGGGCTACCGGCCCGATGCGACCGACCCGTACCCGCTCGTCGTCTGCTGCGATGCGCCCTGGACGTTCGGCACGGCGGTGGACACCACCAGGATCCTGTCGATGTCGCGCGAGACGCCCCGCTGCGTGGTCGCCGGCATCGCGCACGACACGGCCGACATGCGCGAGATGCTCGACCTGCGCGCGATCGACTACACGGTGACACCAGCGGAGGCCCCGCCGATGACCGGCATCCGGGTGCCCGCCGCCGAGACGGGCGGGGCCGAGTCCTTCCGCGAGTGGCTCGCCAGCGAGGTGATGCCGCTGCTGTATCACCGTTACCACGTCGGCGAGCCGACCTATGTCGGCCATTCGTTCACAGCGCTGTTCGGCCTGCACGTGCTGTTCAACGCACCCGACATGTTCGCCCGCTACCTGCTGGCCAGCCCATCGGTGTGGTGGGACCGAGAAGAATCAGGCGACGGGGTCATGTTCCGGCTCGAAGCTGAGCACGCCCACACGGGCGGTGATCCCAAGGTGAAGGTCTTCATGTCGATGGGCGAGAACGAGACCGACGAGTACTCGCCCCAGGCCAAGTTCTGGGATCAGTTCTCTGCTCGCGGCTACCGCAACATCGACTCGACCTGGCATGTCTTCGGTGGCGAGAACCACAACACCGTGGTCGGCCCGGCCGTCAGCCGGGGGCTCCGGGTCCTCTACGCCGAATGACCCCCTGCCGACGGCCTAAGTTCGCGTGATCGCGAGGGGGAACGCAGAAGGCGACGGGGGGATGGCGCGCACAGCACCACAAGCCGATGACACAGACGCGTCTGGCGATGTAGCCGTCAGCCGGTTGGCGCGCCTGATGCGCCCCTTCGTGGGCGTCGCCGTGCCTGCATTCGCCGCGGTCGCTGCACTGCTGGTGGGCGCCGTCATGCTGCTCGCATTCGGCGCAAACCCCTTGGTGGCCTACGGCGAGCTGGTCACGGGGGCCTTCGGCAGTGCCGACAACCTTGCGGACACCGCGGTGCGAGCGATGCCGCTGGCTCTCGTCGGTGTCGGCATCTGCATCGCGTTCCGTACCGACGTGATCAACATCGGCGGCGAGGGTCAGATCATCCTGGGCGCGATCGCCGCCACGGTCACTTCGATGGCCTTCGACGACGTGCCGCGGGTGTTGCTGGTGCCCATGGTGATCGTGGCGGGGGCGATCGGCGGCGGCTTCTGGGGTGCGATTCCCGGGGCGCTCAAGGCCTACGCGGGTGTCAACGAGATCTTGTCCACCATCATGATGAACCTCGTTGCGTTCCATTTCCTGAGCTTCCTGCTCCAGGATCTCCTGATCGAGCCGGGGGCCATCAAGATCCAGCAGACACGCCGTCTCAGCCCCAACGCCGACTTGCCGCTGCTCCCCGGCGGAACCCGGCTGCACATCGGCGTGCTCATAGCGATCCTGGTCGCAGTGCTGGGCTACCTGCTGCTGTTCCGCAGCGCGCTCGGGATGCGATTGCGAGCGGTGGGTCACAACCAGGACGCATCCCAGTACGCCGGCATGGCCGTCAAGAAGAGCGTCACCCAAGCGCTCGCATTCAGCGGTGCCTGCTGCGGCATCGCCGGAGCGGTGCTGGTGTTCGGCAGCGAGTCGCACCGGCTGATCGGCGAGGGCGGCGCAGCGGCCTTCACCCAGAACGCCGGCTTCAACGGCATCGTGGCGGCGCTGTTCGGTGCGCTCCATCCGATCTTCACGGTGCCTGCATCATTCCTGTTCGGGGGAATGCTCACGGGCGGCAGCGACATGCAACGGGCGATCCAAGTGCCAGCAGCCCTGGTGGTAGCGCTGAACGGCGTCGTGGTGGTGTTCGTGGTGGGGAGCCTGCGACTGCGTGACCGGCTCAGGACATGGGTGGGCGAGGTCTCGAGCTACGGAGGCCGGGCGTGAGCGATTTCTTCACCGTCAGCGTGCTCGTCGCCACCCTGGCGTCCGGCATCCGGCTGGCGACGCCGTTCCTGCTGTCGGCACTGGGCGAGACCATCGGCCAACGAGCCGGCGTGCTGAATCTGGGCGTCGAAGGCGTGATGCTCATCGGCGCGTATGCCGCCTACATCACAGCGCTGCGGACCGGCAGCGTCGTCGCCGGCGTGATGGCGGCCATGGCCGCCGGTGCGGCGATGGGCGTCGTGTACGCCTTCATCACAGTGGTCATGCATGCCACCCAGGGCATCAGCGGCATCGGCATCTTCCTGTTCGGCCTCGGCTTCACCGATCTGCTCTTCCGCCAGCAGGTGGGCACGCCGGTGCCGATCGACGGACTCCGGGGCCTCGACATGGGCGGGCTCTCGGATCTGCCGGTGGTAGGAGAGCTGTTCTTCCAGCACAGCGCGCTCACCTATGTGGCGTTCGCTCTGGTGCCGGTGGTGTGGTTCGCCATGAACCGCACGACCTTCGGGCTCAACGTGCGAGCCGTGGGCGAGACGCCCGAGGCTGCGGACACCCTTGGCGTGCGAGTCAACGTGGTGCGCACGCAGGCGATCATCATCGGCAACGTGATGGCGGGCCTCGCGGGCGGCACCTTGGCTCTCGACGTCGGCATCTTCCAGCAGAACCTCACCTCGGGGCAGGGGTTCATCGCCGTGGCGCTCGTGTATTTCGGGGCGTGGCGCTCGAGCGGGGTGATGGCCGGGGCGCTGTTGTTCGGCGTCGTGTCGTCGACCGTGCTGCAGCTCAAGACGCTCGGCATCATCGTCGGCGCCAACTCGACCATCGCTGCGATGGCGCCGGCGATCCTGACCATCGTGGTGCTCGTGCTCGTCAGCCGTCGCATCGGGGCGCCGTCCGCTCTGACGGTTCCGTTCGAACGAGACAACTGACAGACGCCGCACCGGACGTGTCGGGTACCCGCATGCGGGCCGCACAGGACTGTGCCTTTTGGGGAGCATCGCGCTCGTTCAGTGTCGCCTAGCATCTCCTTCAGGCCCGGGGCTCCGCCGAGCCGAGCTGCGCTGCAGCGATCAGATCCGGCGAGAGCCCACGACACGGCCGATCCGGGAGGGGTCACATGTTCCGACACACCACACGCAGATCGCTGGCAGCCAAGCTCGCAGCGATCGCTGCAGTCGTACTGCTGCTCGCTGCGGGCTGCACCGGCGACGATGAAGCAGACGCAGGTGCCGATGAGGCGCCTGAGGAGGCTCCGCAAGTCACCGAAGAGGAGGACATGCCCGCCGAAGAGGAGGACATGGCCGCCGATGAGGAGGACATGGCCGCCGATGAGGACGACATGGCACCGCTGCGGATTGCGATCGTCGCGCCGAGCGCCAGCAACGACTTGGCCTTCACCCAGAGCATGGTGGACGCTGTGAACGCGATCGCAGCAGAGCGGGAGGTGGAGATTGCCATCACCGACGGCACCTTCATCGTGGAAGAAGCCGGTGCCGCGATCCGCGGCTATGCCGAGGACGGCTTTGATCTGGTGATTGCTCACGGCAGCCAATACGGCGGCCCGCTGGAGGGGATCGCGCCCGATTTCCCCGACACCTCCTTCGCCTGGGGCACGGCGGTCGACACCAAAGGCTTGGACAACGTGTTCGCATACACCGTGCGATCTGACGAGGGCGGCTATGTGTCGGGCACCGTCGCAGCGCAGATCAGCGAGAGCGGGGTCGTCGGCGTGATCGGGCCGATCGAGGTCGGCGACGCCAAACTCTACGTGGACGGCTTCGTGGCCGGTGTAGCGGCGACCGATCCGTCGGTCACTACCAACGTCGTGTACACAGACTCATTCAGCGATGTGGCGCTGGCGGCCGAAGCCGCCGAGGCCCACATCTCCAACAATGCCGATGTGCTGACCGGCTCGGCACAGATGGTCGTGGGCGCGACTGGCGTGGCCGGAGAGCATGGCGGCGTGGCGTGGTTCGGCACCCAGGCCAACCAGACGCCGCTCGGCGAGGACTTCGTGGTCGCCTCGCAGGTGTACCACTGGGAGGTGCTGCTGGCCGAGATGATCTCCAAGATCGAGAGCGGCACGCTCGGCGGTGAGGTGCTGACCGCGACGCTCGCCAACGGCGGCATCGTCGTCGAGTTCAACGATGGCTATGGCCTCGATGCGGGGATCCAAGCGGCTGCGGAGGCAACCATCGCAGGCATCGCGGACGGCTCGATCTCGACCGGCCAGTAGCGGGCAGGACCAACTTGAACGGCCGGCACCGACCAGCCGGGCGCGCCGCGCAGAATCTGCCGGCCTGATCGGGCGGACCTCGGGGATGGTCGAACCAACCGACAACACGGCGGCCGGGGCCACGGCGCCGCACTCAGCTTCGGCTGAGCCGCGGGGCCAGGCCTCGGCCTCGCCGATGCTGGAGATGACCGGCATCACCAAGCGATTCCCGGGCGTCGTCGCGAACGAGAATGTCGATCTGGTCGTTCAGCCCGGCGAGGTGCACACCTTGCTGGGGGAGAACGGGGCGGGCAAGAGCACGCTGGTGAAGATCCTCTACGGCCTGTACCGGCCCGACGAGGGCGAGATCAAGATCGGTGGGGCGCCGGTCGAAATTCCCTCACCGGCCGCCGCGATCGAACACGGGATCGGCATGATCCACCAGCACTTCATGCTGGTCCCCACGCTGACAGTTGCCGAGAACGTGGCGCTGGGCCTGCAGGGGCGCCGGGGCCTGGCAGACATGGGTCCCGTGCGCGACCGGCTGATGGAGGTGTCCGAACGCCACGGGCTCGCGATCGACCCCGATGCGTACATCTGGCAGCTTGCCGTCGGCGAGCGTCAGCGGGCGGAGATTCTCAAAGCCCTCTACCGGGAGGCACGGCTTCTGGTGCTCGACGAGCCGACGGCGGTGCTCACGCCTCCCGAGGTCGATGACCTGTTCGCCACGCTGCGGTCGCTGACCGACGAAGGCCGCGGGCTCATCTTCATCTCCCACAAGCTGGCCGAGGTCATGGACATCTCCAACCAGATCACCGTGCTGCGAGACGGTGAGGTCGTGGGGCGCACCACGCCGGCGGAAACCACGCGTGAAGGTCTGGCGTCGATGATGGTGGGCCGAGAGGTGCGGCTGGGCCGTGAGGTGCCCGATCAGGACGTCGGCGACCAGCGCTTGGTCGTGGACCGCCTACGAGTCCGCGGCGACCGAGGGAACATTTCGCTCGACGACTTTTCCGTGCAGGTGGCGAGCGGGGAGATCGTCGGCATCGCCGGCGTGTCGGGCAACGGGCAGCGCGAGCTGGCCGAAGCGATCTTCGGCCTGCGACCTATCGAGTCCGGCACCGTGCAGGTCCGCGGCGAGACCATCGCTGCGCCGTCGCCGAAACAGGTGCGTCGGCGCGGCGTGGCGTTCGTGCCCGAGGAACGCATGCGCCACGGCGCCGTCGGCGAGATGAGCGTGTCGGAGAACCTGATGCTCGTCGACTACGACAAGCCGCCCTTCGCTCGCGGCGGGCTGCTCCAGTTCGGCATCATTGCCGAGCGCTGCTGGGAGCTGGTGCGCCGCTTCACGGTCAAGACGCCGGCGCTGAGCACCGAGACCTCGCACCTGTCGGGCGGCAATATCCAGAAGGTGGTCATCGCCCGGGAGTTCTCGGCCGACGCCGACGTGCTCGTCGTGGCACAGCCGACCCGTGGGATTGACATCGGCGCAGCCGAATACGTGCATGAACGATTGCTGGAGAAGCGCGCAGCCGGCGCAGCGGTCCTGCTCATCACCGAAGATCTCGACGAGGCCATGCAGCTGTCCGACCGAGTCGTCGTGATCTTCGAGGGCCAGGCCATGTGCGATCTCCCTCGCGCGGAGGCCACCACCGACCGTGTCGGCCTGCTCATGACCGGCGTCAGTGAGGAAGTTCCCACGCCCGCCTGATCGTTGCGCGCCGGCCGTGAGGGTGGGGCAGAATGGGCGCACCGGGGGAATGGGGAGGCCGTGACATGGCCATGACAGAAACACGCAAGAGCGCAGGGCCGCTGGCGACCAACGGCAAGGTGCCGGTATACGACGCGGACGCCCACATAGCCGAGCCGACGTCGGTGTGGGAGGAGTACGCCGATCCCAAATTCCGGGATCTGATCGCGCAGTGCCGGATCATGGATGACGGCAGCGACGCCATGTTCGTCGAGGGCAAGAGGCTGCGCAACGGCATCGCGCCGGCCTGCATCCCGCACGCCTATGGCACCGACGTCACCTGGGACGACATCGTGCCCGGCAGCTACGACCCGGCCGCCCGTCTGTCGGTGATGGACGACGAGGGCCTCGACGCGGCGCTGATGTTCCCGTCGCTCATGCTGATCTCGGGCGACATCAATGACCCCGATGTGGCCGTCGAGAATGCCCGTGCCTACAACCGCTGGATGACCGACTTCTGCTCAGAAGACCCGAACCGGCTCTTCGGCATGGGTGTGTGCCCGCTGCAGTCGATTGACGGGGCAGTGGCGGTCATCTCCGAGGTGGCCAACGCCGGCCTGACCGGCATCACGTTCCGCCCGGAGCGCTACGGCGGGCTCGAGCTGTTCTCGGCCGACATGGACCGGGTGTGGTCGGCCGCCGAGCACCACGACCTGACGGTCGGCATCCACGGCAGTTTCGGTTCTGGCATGCCGAGCTTCGCCAAGACCCGCTACGAGAACCAGTTCTACGTCCACATGGTCTGCCACCCGTTCGAGCAGATGGCATCGGTGATGGAGATGGTGGCCTCCGGCGTGCTCGACGACCACCCCATGCTGCGGGTGGGTTTCTTCGAGTCGGGCCTGGGCTGGCTGCCGTACTGGCTCGACCGCCTCGACGAGCACAAGGAGGCCATGGGTCACCTCGTGCCGCGGCTCAAGCGCGACCCCACAGAGATCTTCTCCGAGCAGTGCTTCGTGACCATGGAAGCCGGCGAGGGCGAGGCCTTCGAGCAGGTCGCCGCGATGGGCCTGGCGCACACCGTGGTGTGGGGATCGGACTATCCCCACTACGACTGCACCTTCCCCGGCGCACTCGCCGAGCTCAACGAGACCTTCGAGAGCTTCGACGACGAAGTGAGCGCCCTGCGCGACGAAGTCGTCTACACCAACGCCCGCCGCTTCATGGGCCTCACCTAGCCCTTTGTCCGACGAGCCACTCGGTCAGCGCCATGCGCCGGCCAGTGATTCAAGGGGTCGCGGTGACCAGGGTTCGGTGGTACACGGCTCGAACGGCCAGTGCCTCGCGCAGCTCCTCGGTCATGTCCTCGGCGAACTCTGAGCGGTAGCTGGAGTCGAGCACGACCGACACGGCGAACTGCAGGCCGGAGAACAGCCCGATGAAGGCCGCCACCAGCACGAGTTGGCGGCTGAACAGCAGTTCCCCGCTCCAGAGCGGAAGGCGCACGACCCACGAGCCTTCCCAGGTGACCTGGCTCAGCGTGGTCCACTGCAGCAGCGTGCTCTCGCGCACGGTGAAGATGCCGAAGAGCACGTAGAAGCACGTCACGATCACCGCTACCAGCGCGATCTGGATGCTCTGGGCCACGAACAGCAGCAGGCTGACATTGAATCGAGCCCGGCGTCCCAGCGGCGGCGAGTCCGGGGGCGGGGCCTCCTCGTTGGGCACCAGCTTCGCTACGGGAGTGTCCGCGCAGCGAGAGCGCACATCGGCCCACGACGGGAAGCGGGCCATGTCCACTGCAAGGCGTCGCACCGAGATGATGACGAACAGCGCCCCGACTGCCATGAGCAGCAGGGCGACCATGCCGAAGAACGGCAGCGTGAAGTCGTTGGCCACCTGCCACATCTCGGCATTCAGGAAGATGAATGCCGAGAACACCAGAAGAATCGGGAGCGACTTGGCCAGCAGCGTCATCATCTGACCCACTTGGCGCCACAATTGGCCCACCGACCACCGCACCATCGGCAGCAGGCCCCAGCTCGTCACTACGTATGCGCCGACGAGCAGCACCGTGTTCAAACCCACGGCGAGCGCTGCGTCGACAATGACGGCATTGGAAGATCCCAGACCGGCGAAGATGGCGCCGAGCCCGAGATAAGCGAGCACCTCGGTGATGCCGAACCGCTCGGGGAGCTGCCACAGGCGTCGGCCGCGGATCCGGTTCACGAGCGCCATGACGCCGGCCATCACGGTCAAGCCCACCACGAAGATTCCGGCCTGGGCCCAGCCGGTCCACCGGTCCCCGAATACGAAGAAGAACTCGATGAACACCACGAACGCCAGAAACGGCGCGGCGCGGGTGAGCACGTCGGAACTTGCGGAATAGTCGTGGATCAGGTGCGGCAGTCCTTGGCGTACGAACCAGCGCTCGCACCGGTGTCGCTCGGCTGCGAGGTCGTGCGCGTGGCGTGACTCGCCGGGGCTGTCCATGACGCAGCACCTTAGGAAACGCGGGGACGGCGGCCAAAGCGGCGGTTGCCAGGCCATCGGCAGTGCCCGGCCCGCTAGACATTGGCGCCATGGGACAGACGATTTCTTTGACAGCTTCAGACGGTGTGACCTTCAGCGCCTACCGGTCCGAGCCTGCGGGGCCGCCCAAGGGCGGCGTGGTGGTCGTGCAGGAGATCTTCGGGGTGAACGACCACATCCGCAGCGTCGCCGACGGCTATGCGGCCGACGGCTACTTGGCGGTGGCACCGGCGCTGTTCGACCGTGTGCGGGGCGGCGTCGAGCTGGGCTACAACGCCGAGGGGATCGACGTCGGCCGCAAGATCGCCTTCGACGACCTCACCGTGGACCAGGTGATGGACGACATCGCGGCCGCCGCCGACTGCGCTGCGGGCGGCGGCAAGGTCGGCGTCGTCGGCTATTGCTGGGGCGGGTCGATGTGCTACGTGGCCGCAGCCCGCCTGGCCGACAAGGTCGCTGCGGCGTCGGGCTACTACGGCGGGCAGATCATGCCGCACCTCGACGAGCGGCCCATTGCCCCGCTGTTGCTGCACTTCGGCACTGAGGACCACGGCATCCCGCTCGAGAACGTCCATGCCATCGACGAGCGCTGGGATCACATCACCGTGCACATCTACGACGGCGCCGATCACGGCTTCAACTGCGACGCCCGAGCCAGCTTTCATCCCGACGCAGCGGCGCTGGCCAAGCAGCGCACACTGGACCATTTCGCCCAGCACCTGACCTGATTGCCCAACGCTTGCGGTTCTGCGGCTCTGCGGAGTCGGAGACAGCCCACAGGCGTGTGCGTTTGACTGAGTACGCGGGTGCCCTCTCGGTACAGTGAGAAGGGCCGGTCACTCGACGGACGAGTGACCGGCATGGCCCCAGTAGCTCATATGGATGAGCGGTGCGGTCGCACGGAATGGATGCGGGTTCGAGTCCCGCCCGGGGCTCCCCTTCTCAACAAGAACCGGCCAAGAATGAGGCTGGTACCTCAGCAGGGTACCGAACCGAACCAACCTCGGCGTAGCGCTGGCCTAGGCGCTGAGGAAGACGACGCCTCGGTCCACTGCGGGGCCGCCTTCGGCGTTGAGCACGTCGAAGCGCACGGCCTCCGTTGCGCCGCTGCCGTCGCTGACGGGCACCACGTCCCAGACGCGGACGGTGATGGTCGAAGGCATGAGCACCATGGCGCGGAAGCGGCAGACGATCCGGCGGACGCGGTGCGGATTGCGGTCGGCAACGGCGTCCACGACGGCCGAGACGCCGAGCGCAAGTGTGGCGGTGCCGTGCAGGATGATGCCCGGCAGCCCGGCCTTGCGGGCGACCGCAGCGTCGGTATGGATCGGGTTCCAGATGCGGGCGCACTCGGTGTAGGCGTGCGCTGCTCCGTGTGCGACTGGCACCCCGATCTCGGCGAGCGGCTCGGCGGGCAGGTCGCCGAAGTCGGGCTCGGCAGGGGCGTCGGGGTCGGGCCTATTGCCACCGGCGGTCTCGACGTTGAGGAACACCCCGCCTTGGTATGTCGTGGCAACCGGATTCCCGTCGGCATCGGCAGTGTCGATGCGCATGGTCTGGTAGGTGCCGGGCTTGCGCTGCTCGACACCGGTGTAGGTGACGCTGGTGGTGAGATGGTCGCCGGGGCGCACCAGCCGGTGCACTGTCAGGTCATGGGTGGCGTGCACTGAGCGCCGGACCTCGTCGGGTGTGATGCCCCAGCGGTCGGAGATATCGCGGCCTGCCACGATGACCGGCCACTCCGGGCACACAGCAAACATCGGGTGCGCCACCACGCCGTCGTCGCTCAGCGTGTCGAAATAGCAGTCGTGGGTGTCGCCGAGCGATGCCGCATAGGCCATCGTCCAGCGCTCGTCCACATCATGGGTGATCGGCCCGATCACCTCGCCGACCATGTCTGAAGGCACCGGCATCGTGCTTCCCCTCGCTCTGGGGCGCAGAGTAGTCAGCGCCGTCCGTCGGGCGGGCGCCCAGCTTGGGGACATGCCCGGCTATCGCCGCGACTTCAGCGAGCCGGGTCGTCGCGCGACGACCGGGAAACGCCAGAATCACCGTGTGGACATCGGCGAGCGACTGCGGCACCTGACCAGGCCGGGCGGCCTGCTGGCCGATGACGGCCTCGCCGGACTGCTGGCGTGGCGAGCGGCGCGGGGACTCATACGCATCCTGCTCTTTCGCATCTTCCGGCTGCGCGTCACCGGGTACGAACGCTTGCGGGCGGACGGCCCGTTGATCTACGCGCCGGTCCACCGCAGCCACCTCGACGGCCCGTTCATCGGCGGCCTGACCCATCACCGGGTCCGCTACCTCGGCAAGGAGGAGCTGTTCCATCCCAAGGCGCTCGGCTGGTTCATGCGCTCGATCGGCACGTTTCCTGTGCGGCGCGGCGCGGCCGACCTGGATGCGATGCGCGCAGCGCTCGGCCTGCTGACTGACGGCGAGACGATGCTGGTCTTCCCCGAGGGCACACGCCAGCCCTGCGACGACATCGGCCCCGTCTTCGATGGCACCGCATGGCTGGCTGCGAAGTCGGGGGCGCCGGTGCTGCCGGTGGGCATCGCGGGCACGCGCGAGGCAATGCCCAGCGGCGCGAAGTTCCCGAAACGGACGCAGGTCGCGATCGTGGTGGGCGAGCCGCTCGCGCCGCCGACCGGACCTGACGGCGGCCGTGCAAGGCGGCCGGACATGACGGCATGGACAGCGACGTTGCGAGACGCGCTCGACGACTGCCAGCAGCGCGCCCGAGCGCTGGCGGACAAGCCGGGCCGCTCCCGCACACCGATGCGCGATCTCGTTCCGTGACCGAGCCCGCGCAACCGCACGCCGGCGGGCGGCCGCAGGTGACTCCGCTGGGCAGCGACCGTCTCGGGGAGCTGCCGCCGGATCACTGTTCCCCGGTCTGGCCGAAGGCCGAGCCGGGAGCGCTGGCGGGCATCCGCATCTGCGACTTCACCGGACAGCTCGCGGGCGCCGGCGCCACCAAGATCCTGGCGGCTCTCGGCGCCGAGGTGATCCGCATCGAAGACCCGGTGCGGCAGGGGCGCTGGGACATCCTGCGAGGCACCCAGCCGTTCGTGGACGAGCACCGCGGCATCGAAGCCGGTGGCTCGTTCAACAACCACAACGCAGGCAAGCTCGGCATCACGCTCAACCTGCGGGACGACCGAGCCAAGGAGTTGCTGCGCGACCTGATCGCCGTCAGCGACTCGGTCACCGAGAACTTCGCGGCGGGCGTCATGGACCGGCTCGGCTTCGGCTACGAAGCGCTGCGCCGGATCAAGCCCGACATCGTCTATGTGTCGAACTGCGGCTTCGGCGCCGACGGTCCCTACGCCAGCTTTCGCTCGTGGGGCCCGATAGCGCAGGCCGTGTCCGGATTGACGTTCCAGTCGGGGCTGCCCGACCAACCGCCGGCGGGGTGGGGCTATTCGTTCATGGACCACACCGGCGCCTACTACATGGCGATCGCGATCCTGATGGCGCTGTATCACCGACGGCGCACCGGCGAGGGTCAATGGGTGGACCTGGCCTGCATCGAGGCAGCGGGAACGCTGCACGGCGCTGCGTCGCTCGACTTCACGGTGAACGCACGCCCGGCCCGGCGAAGCGGGATGCCGAACAGCAACCGGTCCCAATCGCCGACGATGGCGCCGCACGGCATCTTCGCCTGCGATGGCGACGACGAGTGGGTCGCCGTGGCCGTGCGCCACGACGACGACTGGCAGCGCTTCGCGGACGTGGTCGGCGAACCGTGGGCCGGCGACGAGCGCTGGCAGCGCCTCAGCGGCCGTCTGGCGCACGAAGGCGAGCTGGAACAGCTCGTGGGCGACTGGACCGGGTCGCGCAGCAAGCACACCGTCGGGCGCCGGCTTGTCGAGGCGGGAGTGCCCGCTGCGCCGGTGCTGCGCCCGAGCGAGCGCATTGACGGCGATCCTCGCACCGCCGAATGGGGCCTGTGGGTCACGGTGCCGCACAGCGCAGTCGGCGACGCCCGGGTCGAAGGCTTGCCGGTTCGCCTGTCGGAGACCGACTGGGCGATCGGCCGCGGCGCCCCGTGCTTGGGCGAGGACAACCGCTACGTGTTCGGCGCTGTGCTCGGGCGCTGTGACGACGAGATCGCCGAACTGGAAGCCGAGGGAGTCATCTGATGGTGGCTCTGGAAGCCTCAGCTCCGGCGAGCCGCCGGCCGCTCGACGGGCTCCGGGTCATCGAGCTGACGTCGGAGCGATGTGCTCTTGCTGGGAAGCTGCTGGCCGATATGGGTGCGGACGTGATCGTGGTGGAGCCTCCCGGCGGGTCGCCGATGCGCGCCTACGAGCCGTTCGCCGGCGACGAGCCCGACCGCGAACAGGCGCTGTGGTGGTGGCACTACAACACCTCGAAGCGTTCGGTGGTGCTCGACTTGGACGGTGCCGAGGGCGCGGACGACTTCCGGCGCCTGGTCAGCACCGCCGACGTCGTGATCGAAGCCGAGCCGCTGGGTCGCCTGGCCGCTCTCGGACTCGACTGGAGTCAACTCGGCGGAGCCTCATCGAGCACGGCGGCCGTCCCAGCCCGACCCTCGACCGATGCCGGCGGGCGCAACGAACGGCTCATCTGGGTGTCGATCACGCACAACGGGCGCGAGCGCCCCGACCCTCCGGCCACCGACCTCACCGTGCTGGCTGAAGGCGGCCCCGTGTGGTCGTGCGGCTACGACGATCACACCATTCCTCCGGTCCGAGGCGGCGGCAACCAGGGCCTGCAGATGGCCTGCCATTACGCGGTCGCCACGCTGATGGCAGCGCTGATGTGGCGGGAGGACTCAGGCCGCGGGCAGCTCATCGATGTCTCCATGCTTGCAGCGGCCAATCTGACCTGTGAGTTCGCGACCTACTTCTGGCTGAACCAGCAGGTCGATGTGCAGCGCCAGACTGGCCGCCACGCCCTTCCGCAGATCTCCGAGCCCACCCAGGTGCGCTGTGCGGACGATCGCTGGCTCAACACCGGGGTGCCGCCCCGGCGCGGACCCGAGTTCGCAGCCCTGTCGGGGTGGCTGGCCGAACTGGGCCTAGCCAGTGAGTGCCCCTATACCGAGCTGCTGAAGCTGGGCGAGAGCTATGAGCAGATCGACATCCTCCACCTCGACGCGGATCCGCTCAGCGCGGAAGTGTTCGGAGCCGGCCGCGACACCATCAACTTCCTGGCCGAGCGGCTCGGTGCTCACGAGCTCTTCGTGGGCTTGCAGTCGATCGGCCTCGCCTGCGGCATCGTCTATTCGCCAGAGGAGATGCTGGCCGACGAGCACTTCGTGGCCCGAGGCTTTCCCGTCGAGATCGATCACGACGGCACCCCGGTCACCTACCCAGGCGCGCCCTACAGGTTCTCAGCCACGCCGTGGCGCGCCACACGGGCGCCACGGCTCGGCGAGCATCAGGATCTGCTCGCTGACTGATGTGGCCGGACTGGGCGCTGCCGCCACGCCAGCGGGCTGCTAAGCGGCTGCGGTCGCTGGTTCGGTGGCGGCGAGGCCGACCGGCGGGGCGTCCCACTCCTTGAGCACAGGCAGCACTTCGGTGGCGAACAGGTCGCGATTGCGGCGCGCCTCGGTCCAGGTCATGCCGGCATAGGCGAGGTTCGGGAAGAACGCCGCCATGCCGATCTTGTCCTTGATGACCTGGAGCTTCTCGAGCACCTGGTCGGGCGTGCCGTAGGGCATGAGCCGGGTGAAGTCCTCGGCGGCGCCGCGTGCACCGTGGCGGTCGATGTACTTGGAGATGCCCTCGTAGAACTCGTAACCCTTGACGCCCTCGTGCGGCCGTTTCGGCCCGAACTCGTAGTGCTTCATCACGGTGCCGTAGTAGTTGCCGATGTGCTCCATCGCCTTCTCTTCGGCCCGCTCGGCATTGGTGTCCACCCAGCAGAACCCGCCAGACAGCGGCGGGGGCGGCGGCGCAGTGTGGTGCTTGGCCCACTCGCCGTGGTACGCGGCGAAGTCTGACTCGACAATCTCCCACGGCTTCTGCGGGATCACCAGCAGGCCGATGCCGAGCTGCGCCATGAGCGGCATGCCCTCAGGCGACACGGCAGCGGCATAGGTGCGGCCTTTGAAGGAACGCTCCGGGGCTGGGCGGATGTCTCGCCGGGGCTGCTGCACGAATTCGCCGTCGTGCTCCACGTAGCCCTGCTCAAGGCCTTCGATGAGCATCTTGGCGTACTCCAGGAACCGCTCCCGGCTGGAGTTCATGTCCACCCGGAAACCCTCGTACTCGATGCGAGCGAGGCCGCGGCCGATTCCCAGGATGAGCCGACCGTCGGACAGGTTGTCGAGCATGGTCACCTGCTCGGCGACCCGCATCGGATCGTGCCACGGCAGCACGATGACCGCCGTGCCGAGTTGCAGGTTCGTGCGCCCGGCGACCCAGGTCAGGAACTGCACCGGGTCTGGGCACATCGTGTAGTCGGTGAAGTGGTGCTCCACCGTCCAGATCGAGTCGAAGCCGAGATCCTCGGCTTCCTCGACCATGCGGATCTCCTGCTCCCAGACTTCACGGTCCGACAGAGCATTCTCCGGATTCTGAAAAACAGCCGAGTAACCGACGTGCATGACGTGCCCCCTGGTCCGGCCGCGGGTTCTGCAGCCAAAATCTAATGCTAGGCAGATTCCCGACTCGTCGCGTCCGCGCAGTTGTGACTGTGCCGGGGCCGGTCAATACAGGATCGGTCAATGCAGGACGAGAGGTCGGGCGGTTAGCGTCACCGCTCAGTCGAAGCAGGAGAACACGGTCATGGAGACAACGGCGGTAGCGCGCAGCATGCGCGGCTCAGTCGGGATGCTGGCGATGGACTGGCTGATGGACCCGTCCACGCTCGAGAAGGCGGCGCAGCGCGGCATGGCCGAGGGCCTCGGAGCGTATGCAACCGGTCGGCTGGGCGTGCTCGGCGAGTGCCCGGTCGACAACGTGATCGGCGCAGCGTTCTTCTGGAATCCCGACACCATGCGCTCGGCCGTCGAAGCGGGCCGCACCGTGATGAACCCGTCGCAGGGGGCGCTGATCTGGGCCGACATCTGCACTGAGTACGGCGAGAAGCGGCTCGCCGGGATGGAGGGCGCGGAGCGATTGGGTGAGCTGCTCGAGCGGGTCGTCGACGCTGCGGCGCCCCAAGGGGCACCGACCTTTGTCGGATGGCGGGACATGCCCCGGCCCGGCGAACCCGGCCCCGCTCACGCGTTCTTCATGGCACAGATCATGCGTGAGCTGCGCTTCGGCCGCCATGCCGTGGCGGTGCAAGCGCTGGGCATGGGGCCGCTCGAGGCGATCCTGTCGGGTCCTGCCGGAGAGTGGAATGCCGAGTTCTTCGGGTGGCCCAAGCCCTATCCCGACGTCAGCGATCTCGGCGATGCACGCGACGAGATCGAGTCGCTCACCGACAAGCTGCATGCGCCCGACTTCGAGTGCCTGACACCCGACGAGCGCGCCGAGGTGCGCGAGCTGGCGAAGGCCGCTCGCTTCCACAATCCCGACGAATAGCCGAGGCGCAGCACCTCACCGGCTGCGTCACGTCAAGCGGCGGGCGCAGGTTCCGTGGCGGGTGCCCACTGTTGGAGTGGGGCGGCTTCGCTGATCATTTGCAGGCCGAGGGCGGCGAGGGCTCGTTGGACCTCATCGGACTTGGCGGGCCGGAAGATGTCGGTGAGGCGGAGGGCGCGTGAGGGGCGCATGCCGATGCGATGCGCCAGTTCGGCCGCAGTGATGCCCTGAGCGAGCATGGCCTCGTGCAACGCGAACTGCGCCGCGACGGCCGGTGACACGGAGACCAGCACCTGACCCGGTTCAGGTTCGCTTGGCTCGGGCAGCGACTCGTTGTCGTCAATGCAGAAGCTCAGCGCCGTCTCGAGGCAGTCTCGCAGGCGACCGTTCACCTCTTCGAGAGAGTCGCCGCCGGTGTGCGCTCCGTGCACGTCGGGAAACGTTGCGTAGTAGCCCTCACGACCGGTGTCGCGCAGGTGCTCTTCGTCGAGCTCCACAGCACAGGGATACGCAAACGACATGTCTCAGAACCCCTGTTTCTCGATTCCCAGATCTCGCAGAATGCCGCGGAGCGTCCCGGGCTTCATCTCACCTCTTGGCAGTGTGACCCTGCGATTTCCCAATCCCACCTGGGCGTGGCTGCCTTTGCCACGATCGGGCAGGTAGCGGACCTGCATACCACGCTTGCGAGCGTAGCGGCGGAGTCTGCGCAGAAATTCCTGGTCGGTCACTGCTCGCCATACCAACCGAGTCGGCAATGTGCGGCAAACGAATTTCGGTTCGCGGGTATCCGCGGCGCTGATCGGCCATGATGTTCGCCGCCGCGCCGCCCGAGCGCGGCGGACAGGGGCTTCCAGATGAGATTCGGCTTGATCTCGGCGAACTTGATGGGCAACGTCGATGGCGCTGCGGCACAGGAGACCGCCCAGACCGCTGAGGAAGTCGGCTTCGATTCGCTGTGGGCGATCGAGCACGTAGTGGTGCCGAAGTCGTACAGCTCCACCTATCCCTACGACGACGGGGGGCGCCTGTTCAAGGGCGCCAGCCAGCTCGACCACTCCGACCCGCTCATCTGGCTGGCGTACGCCGCCGCAGTGACCAGCCGCATCCGGCTGGCGACTGGCATTCTCATCCTGCCCCAGCGCAATCCCCTGATCCTGGCGAAGGAGATCGCTTCGCTGGACCGTCTGTGCGGCGGTCGTTTCGACTTCGGCATCGGCGTGGGATGGCTGCGCGAAGAGTTCGACGCACTCGGCGTGCCCTTCGACCGTCGCGGCGCCCGCACCGACGAGTACATCGCGGCGCTGCGCGTGCTGTGGACCGAAGAGGAGGCCGAGTTTCACGGCGAGTTCGTGGACTTCGACCCAGTCTACAGCCAGCCCAAGCCCATCCAGCAACCGGTGCCGATCCTGGTGGGCGGACACAGCGACCGCGCCGCCCGGCGCGCCGGTGAGCTGGGCGACGTGTTCTTCCCGGCCGAACGGCCTGCTGAGGTGCTCGCGGGGCTCTTCGAATCGACGCGCCGCTATGCCGAGGCCGCGGGACGCGACCCAAGTGAGATCGAGATGTGGACGACCGGCGGGACCGACCGCGCCCACCTCGACCAGCTGGTCGAGCTCGGCGTCAGCCAAGTGATGGTGCCGGGGCGCAGGCCGCCCCAGCTCGGCGAGACATACGGGCAGATCCTCGCCGACTACGCGGATGCCTGAGGCTGAGCCGAAAGGCGAAGCCGTGGCCCGAGCGGCCCGTGAGCGCAGCGAACAAGAGCGGAAATAATGGCGAGGAGGCTCTAGTGCAAGAGAGAAGCAATGGCTGAGTACGGCGACGGCGACGCGACGAGCCACGCAGAACGTGTGGCCGAGATGCAGGCCCGAGCCGAGGTGATCCGGCGGGACATGGGCGGCGCGTCGAAGGTCCGCGCTATGGAAGCCGAAGGCGACCGGACGATCCGCCAGCACATCGATGCCTTCTGCGACGACGGCTCGTTCCGTGAGATCGGCACCTTCAGCCGCTCGCTCCGCCCCGAGATGCGCGACATCACGCCCGGTGACGGCAAGATCGGCGGGCACGGCAATGTTGACGGCCGGCCGGTGGCGGTGTTCGGCGACGACATCACGGTGCTGCGCGGCTCGAGTTCCATCGTGGGCACTCGCAAAGAGACCCGTCTCTACGACCGGGCGCTCACTATGGGCATTCCCGTCGTGCACTTCGGTGAGACCGGCGGCGGCCGCATTCCCGATCTCATGGGTTCGGAGGGCATCTCCGAACCCGGCGCCATGTTCGAGATGGCCCAGCGGCGTCACCGGGTGCCGATGGCCACCATGATCTGCGGCCAGTCGTTCGGCGGCTCGTCGTTCGTGTCGGCCATGAGCGACTACGTGGTCATGGTGCGCGGCTCGTGCCTGGCAGTCACCTCGCCGAAAGTGTTCGAGATCGCGACCGGTGAAGTCATCTCATTCGAGGACGTCGGCGGCGTGGACGTGCACGCTCGCATCACGGGGCAAATCGATCTCGGCGTGGACACCGACGAAGAGGGGTACGAGGCCATCCGGCGATGGCTGTCGTACATGCCCTCGAACGCCTGGCAGCCCGCGCCTCGAGCCGAGCCCCGCGGCGGCGACGGGCCCGATCCCGAGCTGGCGCGCATGGTGCCGGCCCGGCGCACCCGCGGCTACGACATGCGACGTGTCGTCGCGCGCATCTGCGATCCCGATTCCGTCTTCGAGATGCAGCCGAACTACGCCCGCAACGTCGTGTGCGCGCTGGCCCGGCTGGACGGGTACGCCGTCGGCGTCATCGCGAACAACCCGATGTTCCAGGCGGGAACCCTCGACCCGCAGGCCTGCCACAAGGTCATCCGCCTCGCCACGGTGTGCGATTCGTACAACATCCCGATGATCTTCCTGGTGGACGTGCCGGGCTTCATGGTCGGCAAGCGCGTCGAGCACGACCTGATGCTGCACTGGGGCATTCGCATGATGCATGCGCTGCAGAACGCCTCCACTCCCACGCTGACGGTGTGCTTGCGCAAGGCATTCGGCATGGCCTGGCAGGCCATGAACGGCTCCCGCATGCCGAGCCATGGCATCTACTGCTGGCCCGGCGCGGAGGTCGGCTTCATGGACCCCGAAGTCGGCGTGAACGTGGCGTTCGGCTCGAAGCTCTCGCGCATCGCCGATCCCGACGAGCGCGAGGCCGAGCGGCTGAAGCTCGTGGCCGAGGTAGCCGAGGCGACGAACCCCTTCGAAGCGGCCGGCACGATGCGCATCGACGAGATGATCGACCCGGCCGACACCCGCAGTGTGCTCATCTCGGACATCCGGATGCTGGCCAATCGGCCGGTGCCGCCGCCCGAGCAGCGCCCGCTCAGCTACTGGCCGAGCTGCTGAGGCTCGGAGGCTGAGCCGGCCGGCGAAGCCGTGGCCCGACCGGGGCGCCGTCGATCAGCCGTCGTCGGAAGGGTCTTCGACCAGGGCGGCGAGCCGCTCGAGCGTCTTCTCCATATTGGGCACGCTCTTGCGGCCTGCACCGACGAGATCGAGAAATTTCGAATGCAGCGCGGTGGACCAGTCGAACGTCTCGCGCACCAGCGTGGTGCCGTCGGGTTGTGGCTCGAGCCGGTAGCTCCAGCGCTGCCCCTGCCAGTGCGCCCACATGATCAGGCGATCTTGCTCGAATTCCAGCACCCGATTCTTGACGGTGTACGGAATGCCAATTCTCATGCGCATGGAGAATGTGCTGCCGAGGGTGAGGGTGGCACTGCTTGTGGTGAGGCGGGTCAGCGTTCCCGAGCCGTCGATCTCGCAGTGGCGACTGGGATCAGTCAGTACAGAAAAAATCTTGTCCGCGGGCGCGTCAATTGACCGCTCGACGCTGACCCTGCGCTTCTCGCGAGCAGTCACGTACTCAGGCTAAGCGAATCACGCCGGGTTTGGCAGAGACTGTCCTTGTTGAGTCCCGCCCACGGACGAGCCGGCGAGCAGTAGCGTCTTGGAGCATTGCCGAGCGACCATGATGACGGTCGAGAGCTTCGGTAGCTCGTAACATTTGCGATGTCGGCAACGACTGAGGAGACCTCTGACGTGATCGATCTCGAAGGCGTCACCAAGCACTACGAAGTGGGTCCCGTGCTGGTCACGGCGCTCGCCGGCATCGATCTGCATGTCGACGCCGGCGAGTTCGTGGTGGTGCTGGGCGCATCGGGCAGCGGCAAGACCACGACGCTCAACATCATCGGGGCGCTGGACACGCCATCGTCGGGCAAGGTGACGGTCGGCGGCCGTGACCTCCTGGCATCGAGCCGGGGCGAGCTCTTCGCGCTGCGGCGGGAGACGGTCAGCTTCATCTTTCAGAGCTTCAACCTGTTCCCGGGCCTGACCGCGACCGAGAACGTCGAGTTCGGCATGGACGTCTCGGGCCGCAAGGGCGCCGGCAGCCCAGCCGAGCTCTTGGACTCCGTCGGGCTGGGCCATCGACTGGGCCACTTCCCGCACGAGCTCTCAGGTGGCGAGCAGCAGCGGGTCGCCATCGCCCGAGCGCTCGCCACCGGCAACCCGGTGCTGCTGGCCGATGAGCCGACCGGTGAGCTGGACTTCAAGACAGGCGCTCAGATTCTCGAACTGCTGGCCGAGCAGGCCAACCAGGACCGGGCAGTGCTCGTGGTGACCCACAACCGCGAGATCTCCCGGATGGCCGACCGCGTCGTGGAGATGAGCAGCGGGCAGATCATCAGTGACGGTCCACCGGAGGGCGGCAAGACTCCGCTGTCCGAGCTTCGCTGGTAGGTCTCGAACATGTCGTTGTTGCGCCTGCGGTGGATGTGGAGGGACGCCCGCAGGCGCTGGCTCCAGATCGTCGGAATCTCGTTCACCCTCGCCATTGGCATCGGGCTGTTTGCGGGGCTCTCCAGCGTCACCGAGTGGAGGCTCCTCGCCATCGACAAGAGCTTCGATGTCACCAAGATGTACGACCTGCGGGCGACGGTCACCGGGGGCAGCGATGTGCCGGCGGGTTCGCTGGCGCGTATCGCCAGCGACATCGACGGCATCGCCGAGTTCAACGAGCGACTCGTCTTCGACAGTCAGGTCGATGCAACGCTGGACGGCGAAGAGCTGCTGGTGCATGGGCGTATCGTGGGCATGGACCTGTCCGCTAGCGGTTCGCTCGTCAACGACGTGTACTTGCTCGAGGGCGACGAACTCCCCTCCTCGAGGACCGCAACTCCCCAGGTTCTGATCGACAAGAACTTCGCCGCGTTCTGGGGCTTGCCGACGAATGGCCACATCACCGTCGGCGGCGATGTCGAAGTCAATTACGTGGGCCATGCCGTGTCGCCCGAGTACTTCCTGATCGTCGAGGGAAACGGCTCGCTGGGCAAATCCAACCTGGCCGTGCTGTTCGCCCCGCTGGAGGTCGCCCAGGACATCTCAGGCCGTCGAGGGGCAGTCAACGATCTTGTACTGACCCTCGAACCGGGCGCCGACATCGAAGAGGTGAGACAGCAGTTGGTCGATGCGGCGGCGTCGTTGGACGGTGCGCTGCTGAGTGTGATCACCCGCGACGAAACGCCGTCCTATACGGGCTTGATCGGAGCGCCGGAGACCCAACAAGGCATCTACGACGTCATGTCGCTGCTGCTCTTCGTGGGTGCAGCGTTCGCCACACTGAATTTTGCCGCGCGGATGGTCGAAGCGCAGCGGCGTGAGATCGGTGCGTCGATGGCAATCGGGGAGCATCTGCGCTCGATTGCCATCCGGCCGTTGCTGATGGGATTGCAGATCGGCATTCTCGGCATGATTCTGGGCGTCGTCGTCGGCTACGCCATCTCGCTTCAGACGGTGAGCGTGGTCCAGAATATCGAGCGACTGCCAATCTTTGAACAGCCGTTCCAGTGGGCAATCTACGCCCAAGCGCTCGCGATCGGCTTCGCGGTGCCAATTCTGGCGGTGTTCTGGCCGGTGTTTCGCGCGGTGCGGGTGCGGCCAGTCGACGCGATTCGCTCGGGTCATCTGGCCTCGAGAGGCGGCAGCCTGAGCCCTGTTATCAGTCGCATTCCGTTGCCCGGCCGCAGCCTTGAGCGAATGCCGTTCCGGAACCTGATGAGGGCGCCTCGCCGAACGTTCCTGACGCTGCTGACCTTCACCATGAGCTTGGCGATCATGTTCTCCATGCTGGGCCTGGCCAGCACTTTCACGACCACCTTCGATGAAGGCAGCAAGGAATTGCTCGGCGACGAGCCCGATCGCTTCACCGTGCAGTTCGATTCCCTGTACCCCGTCGAGGGACCGCAAGTCCAAGATGTGGTCACCAATCCGAAGGTACGTCTGGCCGAGACGTCATTGGTGCTTGGGGCAAGTGTCGGCGCCGCCACGCCAGACGAAGGCGCTGAGCCGACCCGGCTCGACCTCGCCGTCCGCTTTGTGGACTTCGGCAGCGCCGTGTGGACACCGACCGCGACGCAGGGAACACTGAGAGCCGGCGAGCCGGGCATCGTGCTGGCCGACAAGGCCGCGCGTGACTTCGGTGTGGAAGTCGGCGACGAGGTGATGGTGACTCATCCCGCCCTCGTCGACGGAGCGTTCACCTACAGCACGCGCACGATGCCGGTCACCGCAATCCATCCCCACCCGCTGCGGCTCAATGCCTACATCGACCTCACGCAGGCTGCGACGTGGGGATTCGGCGGGCTGGCCAACACTGTCACCGGCGCGCCGGCAGAGGGCAGCAGCCTGAATGACGTGAAGCGAGCTCTCTTCGGCAGCGGCAAGGGCGTTGCACTAGTGCAAGGGCTGGACGATTCATTCAGATCGGTGGAGGACTCGCTGGCTCAGTCGCAGGGCGTTTTCCTCATCACGCGGATCTTCGTGATTTTCTTGGTGATGCTGATCGCGTTCAACACTGCCAACATCAACGTGGACGAGCGCCGCCGGGATCACGCCACGATGTTTGCCTACGGGATACCGGTGCGGCGGGTGATCGCGAACCTCTCGATGGAGGGGTTGCTGATGGGCGTGGTTGCCGTGGTGCTCGGCGGTCTGTTCGGCTACGCGCTGCTGCTGTGGATGGCGCTGTTCCTGATGCCGACCGCGGTCCCCGATGTCGGCATGATCGTGTCGGTGCGCTGGTGGGAGATGGCAGCGTCGTTCATCGCGGCTTTGGCCGCGATCGCGTTGGCACCGATGTTCCCTGGCCGCAAGCTGAAGAAGATGTTCATTCCCGGCCAGCTGCGGATGATGGAGTAGCCCTCCGCAGTTCTGGCATCTGTGCCTTACGCGTGGAGCGCAGGGGGCTCGTATACCCACGGCTCTCGTGGCAGCACTGCAAGGTCGAATTGCTGCGCTGTCTCGGCGAGACCTTCGAGGCTCATCACGGGGTCGAGCTCGAGGCTGGTGAGCAGGAGGTTCACGACGTCGAGCGGTGTCTCGCCGAGAGCTTGGCGGTCTTGGAGTGTCACGGCGCCGTCTCTTTTGGCGAGACGGCGACCTTGCGGGCCGAGCACGAGCGGCACGTGGGCGTAGGACGGAGGATTCAGTCCGAGCAGGCGCGCCAGATGCACCTGGCGGGGGGTAGAGGGCAGCAGGTCGTCGCCCCGCACGACCTGATTCACGCCCTGCGCGACATCGTCCAACACGACGGCGAGGTTGTAGGCCGGGGTGCCGTCGCCGCGCTGGATCACGAAGTCGTCGACGATGCCGGTATGCCGACCGAGTTGACGGTCGGTGACGGTGAGCTGCAAGGTCGTGGTGTTGCCCTTCCGATTCGCTCGAGGCGTCTCGGCACCCGTGCCGTTGCCGGCATTGGCTGTGGTCTCGACGCGCAGCCGAGTCGCTGGAGGTCGGCCGCTGCTGCGACGCTGCTCTCGCTCAGCCGGTGTCAGGTGCCGGCAGGTGCCCGGGTAGGCGCCTTCAGGCGACGGCCCGTGCGGGGCTGCCGCGGCTTCGGCTATCTCGCGCCGGGTGCAGAAGCACTCGTAGGTGAGCCCGCGGCGGCGCAGGTCGCTGATCGCGTCGCGGTAGAGATCCAGGCGGTTGCTCTGGCGGACTGGCTCGCCATCCCAGTCCAGCCCGAGCGCGGCCATGTCGCGCAACTGCGAGTCGTAGAACTGCGGACGCGCGGCGCTGTCGAGATCCTCGAATCGCCACAGGAAGCGCCCGCCGGCAGAGCGGGCGAACAGCCATGCCAGCAGCGCGGTGCGCAGGTTGCCCAGATGCAGGTCGCCGGTGGGGCTCGGGGCCCAGCGACCGACAGTCAGGTCTCTCGTCAAGCGCTGCCCTCGGCGAGCGCCTTGATTCCCTCGACGCAGCGCGCCATGTTGGCCAAGTGCTCGTCCTGGCGGCGGGACAGGATGCGAGGCTCCTTGTCGGGCATCGCCGTGATCGCGACCGAGAGGCCCGATTCGCCCGGACCGATCCGCACGGTGTGGCGCAGGCGGCACCGCTGGCCATGCAGCACATCGATCTCGTAGCGCCACCGGGCACCGGCGACCTCTTCGGTCTCGCCGGTCGCCCAGCCGAACAGCACGTTCGGCTCGTACTCGGTGACGGTGAGATCGATGTTCCACTCGCCAATGGCGGGGTGCTGGTTGTGGCCGATGAACTTTGCGCCGGCGGCCGGCCCGTCGTAGCCCGGAGCCCACTCGGCCCGCACGAACTCCTCGGAGAAGTCGGCCCCGGCGTTGATGTCGCTGACGATCTCCCACACGCGTTCGGCGGATGCGTCGATGTCGATTTCGACCGTGGCGCCGGGGCCCTCGCCCAGCGACCGAGCTGCCGACTCCTCGCCTCGGGCCTCCCAGGTGCGACCCCAGCCGTCCACATACGCGATCTCATTGGCGCGCCGGCGTGGCACCGAACCGAACTCGGTGCCCTTCGCATAGGCCAGCGGCAGCAGGGCCACCGGCGTGACTCCTTCGGGGATGCCGAGTACCTCGCGCAGCTCGTCTTCCTTGTTCAGGATTGCCGTGGTCCACGCAGTCGCGAGGCCCCGGGCGCGAGCCGCAAGGCAGAAGCTCCATGCAGACTGCAGGACTGAGTCGAACAGGCCCGGCTTGCCGCTGTCGTCGTGGACTCCCCACACACAGGGAATGACGATCACCGGAACCTCGGCGAGATGTTCCGCGAGGTGGAACGCCGACTTCATCACCTGTTCCATCGGATGCCCGGTTCCCGCCGTCGCGTCGCGCCCCCGCTTCATGAACGCGCCGACGATCGAGTTGTACATGTCGCCGATGGCTTGCCGTTGGGCCGGGTCGCGGATCAGCAGCCACCGCCGGCTGGCCTGGTTGCCGCCGCCGGGTCCCTGCTCGGCCACGTCGATGCAGTCGAGCACGAGATCGTGCGGGACCTGACGTTCGAGATCCAGCCGCAGCCGCACGGAGCGGGTGGTCGACAGCACGCCGTCGACCGACGCGAGGTCGACAGCGGCGGTGTCATAGCGGGCGGGCACGTGGGGGTTCAGCTCTGGTGTCGGCATGCCGCCAGTATCGCCGCTGCAGTCACTAGTTTCCGAGGCCGTGACCGATGCACTCTCGCCCGGCACTGCACAAGGGCCCTCTCGCGTGTCCGCCGTGCGTCGGGCTCTCTGATACCCGGCGATTTTGCGCTCTCGGTTGCTCACGGGCTTGCACCGTCGACGTCCTGCCGGCCGCTCGGCCGCTCGGCTGCTCAGGATCGGTGCGTCCATGCTGCTCGCCGCTCTCGTCGTGTGCGCGTGTACCCCCAGCGGGTGGGAGATGGCGGAGACATCTGAGCCGGCGGGGGCCGCTCAGCAGACTGGCACCGCTCCGGCGAATGTCGTCGAAGGCCTCGATACGACCGCGTCGACCGCGTCGGCCGCTGTTCCGGCATCGACGGCGCCTCGCGACTGTTCACCGCACACCGCGGCGAGCGACCTGGTAATCGACACCGCGGAAGCTGTGCACGCGAGCGTCCAGATATCGCGTGTGCTCTACGACTGCGCCGATGAGATCGGCTTGGCATTCGCCGACGACTCCGAGGCGATCATCACGCTGGCCGCACGCGGCATTCGCGGACCCCTGCTGCTGATCGAGTCGTGGTCGGCAGCCGAGCCGATGACCGAGATACAGCGTCTCGCGCCGGAGCGAATCGTGGCTGCGGGCTTCAACCAGCAACGTCTCTCCCAACGGCTTGCCGGTTTCGACATCGAGTGGGTTCCCGTCAATCCAACCGCGGCGCTGCCGCATCGAGATGCTCCCCATGAGCGGGTGTGGATCGTCGGCAATGCCGAGCAAGCTGCGGTGTTCGGGGCCCTCGGGCGCCAGATCGGCGCAGCAGCGCTGACCGCGACGGCGGGCGACGACTTGCGGGCTCTGCCCGGGGCCGAACGAGCGATGCTGCGCGACGCCGCGCAGGTGGAGCTGTACGCCGATCTCGGCCCCGACGCTGCGTGGCAACTGCAGGTCGTGCGTCGCGGCGACGAGGTGCCCGGTGGCGGCCTGCTCATGTTTGAGCCCGGCCGCGCTCGCCGCCTGGTGGCCATGTACGGCCATCCGGCGACATCGCAACTCGGAGTGCTGGGAGAGCAGGATCCGTCTGAGGGCGTGGCGCGCTTGGCCTCTATCGCGGAGGGCTACGACGCTGACGGATCGGATGTGGTGCTGGCCTTCGAAATCATCGCCACCGTGGCGTCAGCCAGGGCCGGCCGCGACGGCGACTACTCCAACGAAACCGCGCTCGACGACATCAGGCCGTGGATCGACGAGGCAGCGGCCAATGACATGTACGTCGTGCTGGACCTGCAGTCGGGTCGCACCGACTTCCTGACGCAGGCCAAGCACTATGAGGAGTTTCTGCGGCTTCCCCATGTCGGGCTGGCGCTCGACCCCGAATGGCGGTTGCGGCCCGGTGAGGTGCATCTGCGGCAGATCGGCACGGTTGATGCTGCCGAGATCAACCGGGTCGTGCGGTGGCTGGCCGGCCTCGTCCGTGAGGAGGCTCTGCCGCAGAAGCTGCTGATCCTGCACCAGTTCCGCTTCTCGATGATCACCAACCGAGAGCTCATCGAGACCCCAGCGGAACTCGCAGTGATGATCCACATGGACGGGCAGGGTCCGATCAACACGAAATACAGCACGTGGAACGCGCTGACCGGCGAGCCAGACGCACATCGCTTCTACTGGGGCTGGAAGAACTTCTACGACGAAGACTTCCCGACGCCCACCGCAGCACAGGTGCTGGCCCAGACACCGTCGCCGTTGTTCGTCTCGTACCAATAGGCCTGAGGCCCAATAGGCCTGAGGCTCAGCCTCTAGCCTCCGCGGCATGGCACGGCTGCCGTACTTGAGTTCGCGCCTGCAGGGCTACCAGTCGACGATCTTCGCTGAGATGTCGGCGCTGGCGGTTCGCACTGGTGCCATCAACTTGGGCCAGGGCTTCCCCGACACCGACGGGCCGACCGAGGTGCTCGAAGCAGCGGTCGCAGCGATACGCAGCGGCACCGCAAACCAGTACCCGCCGGGCATCGGCATCGCCGAGCTGCGCCACGCTGTCGCCCGGCACCAGAAGCGGTTCTGGGGCATGGAGGTCGACCCCGACAGCGAAGTGCTCATCACCGCAGGTGCGAGCGAGGCACTGGCCGCGAGCATCCTTGCGCTGACCGAAGTGGGAGACGACGTGCTCACGTTCGAGCCGTGGTACGACCTCTACGGCGCTGTGATCTCCATGGCGGGCGCCGTGCGGAAGGTGGTCACGCTGCGACCGCCGGACTACGGCTTCGATCCTGACGAGCTGGCAGCGGCGGTGACGCCGCGCACGCGAATGCTGGTGCTCAACAGCCCGCACAACCCGACCGGCAAGGTGTTCAGCCGGGCCGAGCTGGAAGCCATTGCTGCCGTGGCCATCGAGCGAGATCTCATCGTGGTCACCGACGAGGTGTACGAGCACCTGGTGTTCGACGGCGAGCACATCCCCATCGCGACGCTGCCCGGCATGGCCGACCGCACGGTGACGATCTCCAGCGGCGGCAAGACATTCGCCGTCACCGGCTGGAAGATCGGCTGGGTCTGCGCCCGCCCGGAACTGGTGGCGGCAGTGCGCACGGCCAAGCAATGGCTGACCTACGTCAGCGGCGGCCCATTGCAACATGCAATTGCCGCCGGGCTGGATCTCGGAGACGACTATTTCACAGCCCAAGCCGAGGATCTGCGCGCCAAGCGCGACCGGCTGACCGACGGCCTGCGCTCGACCGGCCTCGAGGTCTTCGAGCCGTCTGGCACCTATTTCATCACCGCCGACATTCGCTCGATCGGGCACGACGACGGCATCGAGTTCTGCTGGGGTCTGCCAGAACGCATCGGCGTCGCGGCGGTGCCGAACGTCGTCATGTACGACAACGTCCACGAAGGCCGCCACCTCGTCCGCTTCGCCTTCTGCAAGCAGCACGACGTTCTCGACGCCGCCATAGAGCGCCTCCGCACCCTGTAACCCGCGAACCGGCTGATCGCTCGGGTTTGGGCAACAACACCGGCTGCGCCGGGCGTTGCCTGGATGCCGGGCTCAGGCGCCTGCTCGCAGGGGAGCGATCACGCCTTCGGCGAACTCGTTGAGCATGGCCAGCTCTTGGTCTTGGGTGAAGTAGCCGACGTGGTGCCACAGGAAGAACTCGGTGACACCGAACTCCTCGTGCAGCGAGGCGACGTGGTCGAGTTCCTCCTCCCGGCTGCCGCGCCAGACGCGACCCATCGGCACCACGTAGGGCGGCGCGTTGTAGGCCCAGTTGAACAGCTCCTCGAAGCCGGCGTACAGGTCGGCGCCCTCGGCCGGCGTGCGGCCCATCGTCAGGTGGCCGCCGATCGCCAGCGCGTCGGCTGCCGTGGTGTCACGCCCCGAGCTGTGCGCCTCCTCAAGGTAGATGTCGAGCGCTGTGCCGATGAAGCTCTGCCGCTCGGGTGCCACGAAGCTGACCATCTTGCCGCCCTCGCGGGCCCAGAACTTCGAGGTCTCCATGCTGTAGCTGAACGGCGCGTACACCGGCGGGTGCGGCTGCTGCAGCGGCCGGGGCACGATGCCGATCTCGCGCAGCGTCTTGTTCTCGTCGACCGCTGTCGGGTCGAAGTCGTCGGTCGGTGGGAAGTGCCACTCCATCTCGGGCGGGGCCTCCCAGAACTCGCCTTGGATCGACACTTTGTCCTGCGTCCACAGCGACTTCACCAGGTGCCAGTTCTCGTACAGGGCCCGGCGGCTTCGCTGGTCGGCATCGGACTTGTCGGACTCGGTGGAGGTGATGCCCAGGTGCTGGCCGAATGTGCCGGTCCAGCGCGGCGTGTTGCCACGCGTGAAGCCCACGAAGGTGCGCCCGCCGGTGAAGTGGTCGAGGATGGCGATGTTCTCGGCGAGCTGGATGGGGTTCACGGCGGTGAGGTTCATGCCGAGCTGGCCCACCCGCATCCGCTCGGTGTGCTGGGCCACGAAGTAATCCCAGAACAGCGGGTTGGTGGTGGTCTCGATGCCTTCCACCTGCATGTGCTGCTCGGTCATGGCGAAGCCGTCGTACCCGACCGACTCGGCGAATTGCATCTGGGTTCGGATGTGATCCATGAGGGTCTGCCAGCGCTCGGGCATCGACCCGGCCAGGCCGATCTGCTCGCCGCGCCGGCGCATGTACGGCACCACCAGGATCGTGAAGCGGAAGTCGGTCATGGGGATTCAGGGTCCTTTCGGCTTGCCGCTTCTTGCGGCAGCGGTGGCGCAGACTGCAACACTAGGAAACCGGCTGGCTTCCGAACCGGCCAACCCGACGTCACCCGAGCGGGGGAGGAACCGCCAGATGCCCAAGTTCGAGCCCACCGCCGGGCGGGGTCTGCATCCCATCGAGAATGCCCCGATCCCGGAGATCAGAGCGCTCCAGACCGAGCGGTTGAAGTGGAGCCTGGCGCACGCCTACGTACATGTGCCCGCGTACCAGCAGCTCTTCGACCAGGCGGGCGTCCACCCGTCCGATCTGCACACCCTCGACGACCTGGCTCGCTTCCCGTTCACGTCGAAGACCGAGCTGCGCGAGAACTACCCCTTCGGCATGTTTGCCGTGCCGCGGGAGCAGGTGCTGCGGGTGCATGCCTCCTCGGGCACCACGGGAAAGCCGACCGTGGTCGGCTATACGCAATCCGACTTGGACATGTGGGCACACGTGTTCGGGCGCTCGCTGATGGCGGCGGGCGTGCGACCCGGCGATGTGGTCCACGTCTCCTACGGCTACGGACTCTTCACCGGCGGGCTCGGAGCGCACTACGGGGCCGAGCAGTACGGGTGCACCGTGGTGCCGGCGTCGGTCGGGCAGACGGCCCGGCAGGTGCAGCTGCTGGTGGACTTCGACGCAGATGTGCTGTGCGCCACGCCGTCGTACGCGCTGGTCGTTGCCGACGAGTTCCGCAACCAGGGCATCGACCCGGCGTCGACGTCGCTGCGGGTGGGGATCTTCGGCGCGGAACCGTGGTCGGAGGCGATGCGGGCCGAGCTCGAGGAGGCCTTCGGCATCGACGCCGTCGACATCTACGGCCTCTCGGAGGTCATCGGCGGCGGCGTCGCCAACGAGTGCGTCGAGACCAAGGACGGGCCGACCATCTGGGAGGACCACTTCTATCCCGAGATTGTCGACCCTGATTCGGGCGAGGTGCTGCCCGAAGGCGAGACGGGTGAGCTCGTCTTCACGTCGCTGACCAAGGTGGCCATGCCGGTGATCCGCTACCGCACCCGCGACATCTGCTCGCTGCAGCCCGGCACGGCTCGCTCGATGCGTCGCATGGGACGGGTCGCGGCGCGCAGCGACGACATGCTCATCATCCGCGGCGTCAACGTGTTCCCGAGCCAGTTCGAGGAGCTGGTGTCTGCCGATCCGAGGCTGACCGGTCACTTCTTCCTCGAGGTGCACTCTGCGGGCCGCATGGAGGGCATCACCGCGGTGCTCGAACCCAAGCCCGACGCCGGCGACCACGAAGCGAT
>JAJDZE010000175.1 GCA_022824805.1 Acidimicrobiia bacterium
GAGCACCGTCCCCACATTCCAGAGCCGTCGGTGCCAGGGCGAGCTGCGAGCGAAGAACTCCTTGAGCCGGCTGCACACGAGCGCCACCTCGGTGCCGGCGGATTCTTGCACTGTCGACATGCAAGCCCTATGCTGATAGCAGGCCGAGACGCACGGCGCGTCGGCCAAGGGCTAGACCGGGAGGAGCCGCCTTCGGGCCGCTCCTCCCTTTGTCGTACCGGCTCCAGTTCTGAAGGCAGCCACAGCGAGTCTGAGCGAATCGGTGCCCCGAGACGATGGACTTCGTCAATTGCTCCTGAGTTCGCATGTCCGCAGCGTAGGGCCAAGGACACGAATATCAACGAACATTACTGAAACATCACGTTTGCTGTCAGTGTCGCCGCACCGGCGAGCAAAAGGCGGGCGGGTCTGCTTCGCCAAGCGAACTGGCAGATCAGCTCGACGTCGAGATCAGTCAGATCAGCCGAGCAGCCAAGACGCTGCGCGATGACGGCCTGATCGACGTTCGCCCCGCACCCGGCGATCGCCGCCGCCGCATCTACCGGGCCACATCGCAGGACGCCTCTGCGCGGCATCGGCGGGCTTGGCGGTCGCTGGTCGAGCGATTGGCTGCGGTGCGCGCCGAGGACGTGCGCAGCGACCTGCTTCCGGGTCGCGTGGGTGACCGCCTCGGGGCGAAGCCGATGGCCGGCATCTGCGCGGCGTTCCGGGACGACATCGAAACTGGCCGCTACGAGCCAACGCCCGCACATGAGGTGGATGTGCCCAAGACGAACGGGGGTGTTCGCCCAGCCGCGGCGCTGCGGTTCGCGGACCGGCTGGCCTATGCGGCGCTTGTCGAACGCTGCCGTGCCGAGATCGAAGCGAGCCTGGTCTCCGAACGCACAGTGCTGTGGCCACGGGGCGCAAAGAGCGACAAGCAATGGCTGGAGCTGGAGGGCTTCGTCAGCGACAGCGAAGACACCCATGTGCTGTCGGTGGACATTCAGTCGTTCTACGACTCGATTCGCCACGACATCCTCGCGGATGCGCTGGACCGGGCCGACTGCGACCAAGCCGTGGTGTCGGACCTGCGAACGTGGCTTGGGGAGATCACGGGCGGTCGCGAGCGGGGGCTCCCGCAAGGACTCGCCGCGTCGGACCCGCTCGCAACGGTTGTGCTGGCGCCGCTCGATCAGGCACTGGCATCAGCCGGGGTCCGCTTCGTGCGGCACGGCGATGATGTGCGTGCCGTCGGTTCGCTCACCGAGGTTCGTGACACCGCACGCCTGGTGCGTGATCAGTTGAGATCGCTGGAGCTGACCATCAACGACGACAAGACTCGGGTGCTTCGCCACGCCACTTACATGGATCGCCGCAACGAAGTCAGCGGGGCCGTGCGCGGCTATCTCGAAGCGTCCGACCATGTCGAGCGCCACTCGGCCATCTTTGCGATCCTCGACGCGCTCGGTGCCGATGTCGAACTGTCGTGGAGCTGGTATCACGACACGCTGAGCGTCCGCGAGGTCATGGATTCGATCGGATCGCCTTGGGACCCCAGCGACACCGCAGCGCTCATGATCGTGCTGAAAGAAGCAGCCCAAGCAGAGGAGGCCTCGGCTCGGCTGGCCGCGAGGTGGGCGACACCGCGCGACCCCTCGGGCACCGTGCTGATGCAGACCGGCATTGCGATGCTCGCCGTCGCGGGCGCCGCTGAACCTGCCGACGAACTCGATGCCCGGATCGTGGCTCGGCCCGAATACGCCGGCCCGCTGTCGTCCTACATCGAGGCGACCGCGCCAGAGAACCCGAGCGCTGTGGCCGGGCTGCTGCAACGCATCGACGACACCGGCGAGGCCTACAGCGCGCAATGGCTCCGCTTTTACGAAGCGCTCGGCGATGCCGGCGAGCACGGCGAGTTCGACAACCTTGCCCGCTCCCACCTCGAAGCGACGGACCGCAACTGGATGCGTCGCCTGCGAGCGGCCCGATTCATGGCCCACCGAGACAACCTGGATGCGGACCGCGTTGCGGATATCGCCAGCCAAGCACCCGCAGCTCTGCGCGACGACGTCCTGAGCATCATGAGCCACACGACACCGCAGCCGCCCGACACACTCGCCAAGAACGAAGGTGCCACCGCCGCAGCCCTCGTCACGGCCGCATCCGTCTGACCGCCCAAGCCGACTCGGCAGCAGTCTGTCGGCCGCGCGCCTCACGCGCCGCGCGCTGCGGGAACTCCACAAGCAGTGGAGCATCAGCCGCAATCGCGCGACGCGCGCGCTGGCGTCGGTACCGTGCGGTCCGGCGCCGCAGCCTCGGAGGCCACGATGAAACGAGCCGACGTACTGAAGAACTACGCAGCCTTCAAAGCCATGCGCGCAGACCTCGAAGCCAGCCACCTCGGACAGTTCGCCGTGCTGCGCGACGGCCAGCTCGGCGGCATCTACCCGAGCATCCGCGAGGCCCGCACCGCGGGCAACGCGCACTGCGGGGTCGGGAACTTCAGCACCCAGAAGATCCGTTCCGAGCCGATCGAACTCGGACTGGCCGCCGCTGTCCCGGCCTGACCCGGCTGACCACGCTCGTTGCGGGTTCAGGGTTGAGCCAAGTAATTGGTGTCGTCGCGCACGGCGGCGAAATCAGCTGCGTCTAGGTAGTGGTTCCC